>NZ_JBBNLO010000007.1:0-84094 GCF_040092405.1 Collinsella sp. CLA-ER-H2 | reverse complement strand
GAGCCGAAGGCGTCGATGACATGCCGGGGGCGGACCGGGACGGGTTAACGGCAGGCCCCGCCGACCGATTGCAAGCGGTCGGCGGGGCCATTGTGGCTCTTGACAGCGGATTGGGTCATATGAGCGAAGCCATTAGGGCGGAGCGCGATCAAAACGAGCTCGTGCGCAACCGCAATACGTTCCTTACGCAGCTCTACCACGACGCGATCGAGGATAAGCGCGCGTACAGGCGCCAGATCGTGGGTCGCCACGACAGCTTTGGCAAGATCTTTGCGGTGACGCAGGAGCTCGACGTGCTCAACCCACGCGACATCTATCGCAAGTGCTGCGAGCTTCTGGGCGAGATCCTCGAGAACGATTCGGTTGCAATCTACCATGTTTCGGGCGGGGCATTTGCACGCCTGGTGGCAGCAAGTCCCGCGATTGCCGAAGATGCCGCACGCTCGCTCGCGCTCGAGCAGCTTGCACCTCTTTTAGGCGACGGGGGGTCGTTCGAACCTGTGGGTGAACCGCGAGCTGACGCCGGGGCTTCCCATGTTTGGATACACGATCGAGCGCGACGGGGCACCCGCCGTGTTGATCTTTGTGCGTAGTGCGGCCGAAAACCAAATGACCCTCTATTATCAAAACCTGTTCCGCATCTTGTGCGGGCTGGTCGAAAGCGCGCTGGGCCGTGCCTTTGACTATGAGGCGGTGGCGCAGGATAAACGCTGCGTTGACGGTACTTGCGTGCTCAAGCAGGCGGCCTTTGGCCAAGAGCTCGCGGCGGAGCAGGCGCTGGCAGATAGCAAGATGGGGAGTTTTTTGCTCCTGCGCGTGGTACCGGGCATGGAGCCTGTCGGCGAGCTGGTGGGCGCAATTGGGTCAGCAATCCGCGAGAGCGACGCGGCGGGCTTGGTCGACGGCAACGTGCTCTACCTGCTTATGCGCCAGGCAAAGGCGTGCGATCTTCCCATTATCCGCAAGCGCCTGAGCGCAAAGCAGATTGCGGTGGAGCCCGTCGACGGCGAGGGCATCGTGGCGCTGCTGCAGCACATCGCTTACACCGGTGACGGTGAGGGGGGTGCCGCTTGATCTCGCTTGTCGTTGCTGCCGTCTTGCTGCTGATTCATGCGCTGGTTTGCCTGATGCTGTGGACGCTCATGAAGCTGGGCCTGCTGCCGGTGCGCGGGCACATGCTGGCTGTAATAGTGCTGGTGCCGCTGTGGGGCCCGTTGCTGGTGGTTCTGCTATCGGTCCGTAGCGCGGTGCTTGGCGAGTGGCTGAAAGAGTCTGCGCTGGAGTCGCTGCGCTTCAACGACGACCTGCATCGCAGTATGTCGGTACCGAGCGGTGAGGACGATGCAGGCGTAGTGCCGCTCGAGGAGGCGCTCATCGTCAACGACCCGGCATACCGGCGCCGCCTAATGCTCTCCATGCTCACCGAGGAGCCCGACGCGTACCTGGCGCAGCTGCAGGCGGCTAAGCTTAACGACGACGTTGAGGTGGCGCACTATGCCGCGACGGCGGTGGCGCAGATCTCCAAGGAGTCCGATCTTAAACTGCAGCAGCTGGAGCATGCCTTTAAGACAGACCCGAGCGCGCAAAACCTCAACGAATACTGCGATTTTCTTGGTGAATTCTTGGGCTCGGGCTTGGCCGAGGGGCGCGTGGCTCAGATTCAGCGCCAACAGTACGCGCGCCTGCTTGCGCGTCGCTGCGAGCGCGAGGATACCCTTGAGCTGCGCATTCGATATGCGACGGCGCTGGCCGATGTCGAACAGATCGACGAGGCGCAGGCCGTGACCGACCAGCTGATGCTCGACGTGCCCGAGGAGCAGGAGGTTTGGATGCTTTGCCTGCGCCTGGCCGTGATGCGCCGCGACGGTGACGAGGTCCGCCGTGTGATCGATGCGATTGACAAGCAACATGTGTATTTGAGCGCCGACAACCGCGAAAAGTTGGCGTTTTGGCGCGACGGGGAGGATGCCAGTTGAGCGTGGCGCAACATATCCGCGACCGTGCAGGGCGCTTTCGTTGGATGGGACTCCTCGTGGTGTGGGCGGTCTTTATTGTCATGGCCGCCGTGCTGCTGGTGGAGCGTGCCGGCGTGCAGTACAGTGCGGGCCAGCATAAGCTGGGGATGCTTGCCGCCAACGATGCGGTGCCGGCCTCCTCGGCAATCTTTGGCCAAAAGCCCACGTGCCTGGTCATTACCGATTCCGATCAAGCTGGCGTCGAGGACGTAAAGGAACAGTTCGACCAGATCCTGCTCGACATGAAGATCGCCCATCGCGATGTTGATATTGCCACCGACGGTGCGGACGCGATCCCATCGCTCACGTCGTTTGATCGCGTGATTGTGCTTATGCCCTCGCTTGACGGGCTGGGTACGCATCTGACCGATCTGATGAGTTGGGTGAGTGCGGGCGGCTCACTCATGCTGGGCATGACGCCAGATAACTCGAACTACCTGCAGGCTGTTGCTTCCAAGCTTGGGATCGAATCGGCCGGATATGACTATGCGACAGCCGATAGTATTGTTCCGAGCGATGACTTTATGTTGGGCGGAGGAGAGCGCTACGAGTTCTCGGATCCCTTCGATTCTTCGCTTTCGGTTTCATTGCGCGAAACGGCGCGTGTATGGGCAAAGACCGGTGACGCGGGCACGCCGCTCATTTGGTCTAACGATTGCGGCAGTGGTCACACCGTGGTGTGCAACATTGGTATCTACGACAAGGTCATGCGTGGGTTCTATGCTTCGGCCATAAGCTTGCTGGGTGATGCCACGGCCTATCCGGTCATCAACAGCGCCGTGTTCTATTTGGACGACTTTCCTAGCCCCGTGCCCTCGGGCGATGGTACTTATATCAAGCGTGACTACGGCCTTTCCATTGCCGATTTTTACACCAAGGTCTGGTGGCCCGATCTGCAAAAGCTCGCGCAAAAATACGGCATTCGCTATACCGGCGTGATGATCGAAAACTACGAGGACGCGGTCAACCAGACCGAGCCCGCGCGCCAAACCGATACCACGCAGTTCCGCTATTTTGGCGGCATGCTGCTGCAGATGGGCGGCGAGCTGGGCTTTCACGGCTACAACCATCAGCCTCTGGCGCTCTGGGACACCGACTACGGCACGCTGTACGTCTACAAGACCTGGAAGAATAAAGAGACGCTCGTCGCTTCGCTCAACGAGCTTATAGCCTTCCAGGACGAGGTGCTGCCCAACGCGCACGGCTCGGTCTACGTGCCACCGTCGAATATCCTTTCGGCCCGCGCGCGCCAGCTTATCGGCACCGACGTTCCGCGCATTAAGACTATTGCCAGCACGTACTTTGAGGACGGTACCGACCTGCCCTACGTGCAGGAGTTTGGCGTGGCGAGCGATGGCATTGTGGAGCAGCCACGTATTGTTTCGGGCGGCATGGTCGACGATTCCTATATGCGCCTGGCAGCCGTGTCCGAGCTCAACATGCACTACGTGAGCACGCACTTTATGCACCCGGACGACCTTTTGGACCCCGATCGCGGAGCCAAGGAGGGCTGGGAGGTCTACAAGGGCGGCCTGACCAACTACCTGGAGTGGCTTACCAAATCTGCGCCCGACCTGCGGCACCAGACGGCGTCGGAGTGCTCCGGTGCCATCCAACGCTTTTCGTCGGTTACGGTAAGCGTGGATGCAAGTGCAGATGCCTGGACGCTCAGCCTGGGCAATTTCCACGACGAGGCGTGGCTCATGTTCCGCGCCAATAATGGCGAGCCGGGTGCGGTGACGGGTGGCGAACTGACGCACCTTACAGGCAATCTGTATCTGCTCAAGGCAAATGATAAGACCGTGACGATCGAGCGCAAGGAGGGTGGCGACAAATGAGAATCTGCTTGGTACTCGAAGGTTGCTACCCCTATGTGCACGGCGGCGTATCTACCTGGATGCATGGCTATATCCAGGCCATGCCTGAGCACGAGTTTGTGCTGTGGATGATCGGCGCGCATGCTGCCGACCGTGGCAAGTTTGTCTACGAGCTGCCCGGCAACGTGGTCGAGGTGCACGAGGTGTTCCTGGACGATGCCCTGCGGCTTTCGGGCGAGCAGCACGAAGCCAGTTTTGACGACCGCGAGCGCGAGGCGCTACGCCGTCTGGTGTCGCTCTCCAATCCGGACTGGGACGTGTTATTCGATGTCTTCCACCGCCGTCGCGTGCATCCGCTCTCGTTTTTGCAGAGCCGCACGTTTATGGATATCTTTCGCGACGTGTGCCTGGCCGAGTATCCCTACACGCCCTTTGCCGAGGCATTCCACACCATGCGCTCCATGTTGCTGCCCGTGCTCTACCTGTTGGGCAGCGAGGTGCCGGTGGCCGATGTGTACCATGCCATCTCGACCGGCTACGGTGGCCTGCTCGCCTGCCTGGGCTCAAGCGTTCACCATGCGCCGGTGCTGCTGACCGAGCATGGCATCTATACCCGCGAGCGCGAGGAAGAGATCATTCGCGCCGATTGGGTGGTGCCGTCGTTTAAGGACCGCTGGATTCGCTTTTTCTACCTGCTTTCGAAGGAGATCTACCGTCGCGCCTTCCGCGTGACGAGTTTGTTCCATAACGCCCGCAAGACGCAGATTGATATGGGCTGCGATGCGGACAAATGCCTGGTCATCCCCAACGGCATTCAGTTCGACCGCTTTAAGGACATTCCCTTAAAGCCCGATGACGGCTGGGTGGACATTGGCGCGGTGGTGCGCCTGGCGCCCATCAAGGACGTCAAGACTATGATCTATGCCTTCTTTGAGCTGCACGAGCGACTGCCCAAGGTGCGCCTGCACATTATGGGCGGCGTGGACGACGAAGAGTACGGCGCCGAGTGCCACGCGCTGGTCGATACCCTGGGCGTGCGCGACCTGATCTTTACCGGTCGTGTTAACGTGGTCGAGTACATGGAAAAGCTCGACTTTACCATTTTGACGAGCATCTCCGAGGGCCAGCCGCTTAGCGTGCTGGAGTCGCTTGCAGCGCGTCGCCCCTGCGTGACGACCGAGGTGGGCTGCTGCCGCGAGCTTCTCGAAGGCGCCCCAGGCGATGACTTTGGCGTGGCGGGATTTGTGACGCCGCCCATGTATCGTAAGGGCTTGGCCGATGCCATGGAGCGCATGTGCGTGAGCCGCGCCCGTCGCATTGAGATGGGGGAGCGCGGGCAGCGTCGCGTTGCCACGTACTTTTTGCACGAGCAGATGCTCGCCAACTATCGCGCGCTGTACGACGAGACGGCGCAAGCGTTTGACCTGCCCAGAGAGGGGGAGTAGCCGGTGGCCGGAATTGGTTTTGAGCTCAAGCGCCTGTTTAGGCGCAAGGGCCTGTTTGCCACGATGCGCGCTTACGGCTACGCCGGCATTGTGTGCACGGGCCCCATGCTGCTGGGTGTGCTGCTCCAGGTGGGTATCTTGGTGCTGTGCGGTCTGTGGGGCGTGGGACGCGCCAACCAGGACTTGCTGGTGTGCATGGTGACCTATACGCTGCTGGCGTCGCTCACACTCACGAGCTTTTTCTCCATGCCGGTCACGCGCTTTTTGGCCGACATGCTTTTTGCCGAGCGCGAGGATGAGATACTGCCTTCGTTTTGGGGCTCCAACGCCATCATGCTCGTTGCGGGCACGGTGCTCTACGGCGTCTTTTTGCTGTTCTCGGGCGCCACGCTGCTGCAGGGGCTGCTGTGCCTGTGGCTGTTCAACATTATGATCGTCAACTGGAACGGCATGAGTTACCTCACGGCCATCAAGGATTACCGCGGCATCCTGTGCAGCTTTGCGGCTGCCATTGGCGTGATGTGCCTGTGCGCCCTGGCCGCGCTGGCGCTGGGACTGCCGCCGGTCGAGGGCCTGTTGGCGTCAATTGCTCTGGGCTACGGCGTCATGCTCGCCTGGGACGTGGTGCTGCTGTACCGGTATTTTCCGCAGGGCGATCGCAGCCCCTGGCTCTATTTACGGTGGCTTGATCAGTTTATGCCGTTGGCGCTCACGGGCTTGTTTACCAACCTGGGCCTCTTTGCGCACTTGGTGATAATATGGGCCGGTCCCATTGGCGTGCAGGTCAAGGGCTTGTTTTATGGTGCGCCCTACCACGATGTTCCGGCGCTCATCGCGTTTTTGACGATCCTGGTCACGTCCGTCAACTTTGTGGTCTCGGTCGAGGTCAACTTTTATCCGCGCTACCGCGACTACTACAGCCTATTCAACGACGGTGGCGTGGTGGGCGACATTGTGGTGGCCGAGGAGGAAATGCTTGCCACGCTCAACCGAGAACTGCGCTTTTGTGCGCTCAAGCAACTGTTTGTGACGGCGGCGGTCATCTCGCTCGAGACCACGGTGCTGTCGGCCCTACCGTTGGGCTTTAACAACCTGATGCACGGGTATTTCCGCACGTTATGCGTGGGCTATGGCCTGTATGCCGTGGGCAATACGTTATTGCTCATCTTGCTGTACTTTACCGACTACAAGGGGGCCGTGCTGGCCTCGGGACTGTTTGCCGGTGTGGCCGGGCTGGCGACTGCCGTGTCGTTGCTTTTGCCGCAGCAGTTTTACGGCTTTGGCTTTTTGTTGGGTGCGGCGGTGTTTTTTATCGTGGCGCTGCTGCGGCTCGATACCTATACCGCCAACTTGCCGTATCGTATCCTGAGCCAGCAGCCCATTGTGGCTACTGACAAGACGGGCTGGTTTACCGAACTTGGCCGGGTGCTCGACCGTGTTGAGCAACGCTACGAGGACAAGCGCGTGGGCGGTGAGCCGCGCAGTGCGTTTGAACGTATGGTGGTTCGCCTGTACCAAAAACATTGGGGAGGTTCTGATGATCGATAAGTTGATGTCTCGCCGCTGCCTGATCGAGGCGGCTGCCGGTGCGCTGTTGCTTTCGGGCTGCTCGTCTCAGGACGAATCCTCGACCAAAAAGGTCAAAAAGCAGGACAAGATTAAAAAGGCTGAGGCCTCCGACCAGTCCAAGCACCTGCGCGATAAGGACGAGCTGTACGAGGTCTATGACGACTCGGGCACCGTGACCATGTACCTGACGGTCTCGCGCGGTAACAGCTCCGAGAGCACCGACCACAGCTGGGCCGAGATCAATACGTACTCGGTGTATGACTATGCCGACATGGGCGTGAAGCGCTATCAGGTTATGGGCCTGCTGCAGCCGGGCGACGAAGACGGCCCGGTGGCCGGCGAGGTTGGCTATGGCGAGGAAGCGCCCAATGCCACTGTGCAGGTGCGCGGCCAGACGTCGAGCATGAACTCGCAAAAGAATTACAAGGTGGAGCTCAAAAAGGGCAAGGGTACCTGGCGCCAACAGCGCGCGATTGCGCTCAACAAGCACATGGGCGAGGGTATGCGTTTTCGTAACAAGATGGCCTACGACCTTATCCGTGGGATTCCCCAGATGATGGGCCTGCGCACGCAGTTTGTGCATCTGTGGGTGTGCGACCAGACCGAAAAGTCCAACGACACCTTTGAGGACTACGGCCTGTTTACGCAGGTGGAGCAGCTCAACAAGACGGCGCTTAAGGCGCACGGCTTGGATAAGAACGGGCACCTGTACAAGGTGAACAACTTCGATTTCCATCGCTACGAGGACACCATTAAGCTTGCCGACGATCCAGACTACAGCCAGGTAAACTTTGAGGGCATGCTCGAGATCAAGGGCGATTCGGACCACACCAAGCTCATCGAGATGCTCGATGCGCTCAACGATGATTCGCAAAAGATCGACGACGTGCTCGACACCTACTTTGATACTGAGAACCTGGTCTATTGGCTGGCGTTTCAGATCCTTACGGGCAACTGCGATACGCAGAACCGCAACTGTTATCTGTACAGCCCGCTCAACTCCAAGGTCTGGTATATCCTGGATTGGGATAACGACGGCATGCTGCGTAAGCTGGAGCTTTCTCTTACCGGGTTTTCGGACTACGCGAGCTGGGAGCGCGGCGCAAGCAACTACTGGGGCAACGTGCTGTTTAACCGCGCGTTGCGCAGCAAGTCGTTCCGCAGCGAACTCGACCGTGCCGTCAAGGACTTGCGCTCGTACATGACCGAGGCACGCCTGAGCAAGATGATCAAGCACTACCGCGAGGTGACTGAATCCCTGGTCTTTGCTTCGCCCGATATCGACAATCTGCCTGTCACCAAGGATCAATATGAGCAAATTGCCGCGGCGCTTCCGGCCGAGATCGAGGAGAACTATAAGAGCTTTTGCGAGAGTTTTAAAAAGCCCATGCCGTTCTACATCGGCGTGCCGCAGATCGATAACGGCAAGCTGCGCATGAACTGGGATGCGTCCTACGACTTTGAGGCGCGCGACATTCGCTACACCGTAGAGCTTGCGCGCGACTATGCCATAAGCGACGTGGTCTTTAAGGCCGAGGACGTGCTGCTTCCCGAGGTGACCTGCGATTCGCCCGATGCCGGCCAGTATTTTGTGCGCGTGCGTGCCAACAACTCCGACGGTTATACGCAAGATGCGTTTGACTACTATGTGACCGACGACGGCAAGCACTACGGCATGAAGTGTTTTTACGTGCAAGACGGCGGTAAGGTCGTGGAGGACACGTATGAGGAGGGCTAGCGCGCTGCTTGAGCGCTGGGCGGCCCCGCCTGTGCGTGCCACGCAGGAGCGTTACCGCTACGAACTCAAATATCTCATTAACGAGGGCGAGCACGCTGCGCTTGCCTGTCGCATGGCGCCGGTGTTTAAGCTGGACAAGCATGCACGGGCGGGTGGTTACACCATTCGCAGCCTCTACTTTGACGACTACTGCAACTCGGCCTACGAGGAAAAAGACGCCGGCATTCTCATGCGCAAAAAGTATCGCGTACGCATTTATAACGGCAGCGACAAGGTGATTAAGCTCGAGCGCAAAAAGAAGTACGGCAGCTGGATCTACAAGGAGGATGCGCCACTTACGCGCGACGAGTTTGAGCAGATTCTGGCTGGCGACTACGGCTTTTTGCTGAGGAGCCCCTATCCGCTCTGTCGCGAGTTTTACATCGAGTGTATCTGCAACATGATGCGCCCGCGGACCATCGTGGACTATGAGCGCGAGCCGTGGGTGATGGATGAGGGCACCGTGCGTATTACGTTTGACATGAACGTGCGTGCCGCGGTGGGAAGCTTCGATATCTTTGACGTGACGCTGCCCGCGCTGCCGGTCCTGGAGCCCGACAAGCTGGTGATGGAGGTCAAGTTTACGGAGTTTTGCCCGCAGCTGGTGCGCGATTTGGTGCCGCCGGGCGCGGCCGAGCTTACGGCGGTCTCCAAGTACTGCCTGTGCTACGACAAGACCGCCTACCTGCGCGGATTTAATTACTGGGAATCGGATTTTGAGAACCGAGGGGATATTTAGACCATGAGCACCAGGTACTTTTTTAAGAACTCCGTTTTGGAGGCGTTTGGCCAGGTCGACCCTGCCAAGATCGGCCTGTCGCTGCTCGTGGCGCTCGCCATGGGCATCCTGATCTATTACGTCTACAAGCGCTTTTTTACCGGCGTGGTGTATTCGCGTAGCTTTGCCGTGACGCTTGTGGGCATGTGCGTACTCACCTGCATGGTCACGCTCGCGATTTCGACCAACGTGGTCATCTCGCTCGGTATGGTCGGTGCTCTGTCTATCGTCCGCTACCGTACGGCGGTCAAGGACCCGCTCGACCTGCTGTACCTGTTTTGGGCCATTACCACGGGCATTACGGCGGGTGCCGGCATGTACGCACTCGTGGGGCTTACGGCAGTGGTGATTGTGGTGATGATTGCCGGCTTTGCGAGCCACCAGGACAAGGCGCGCGTGTACATGATGGTCATCCACTACACGGGTCAGACCACTGGCGACGATATCGTGCGTGCATTTGGGCGCACCAAGTTTACCGTCAAGTCCAAGACCATGCGCGGCGACAAGGTGGAAATGGCCGTCGAGGTGTTCTCTGACGGTGTGGATATGCCCTATGCCGACGCTATCCGTGCGCTCGACGGCGTTGAGGACCTCACGCTCATCCAGTACAACGGCGAGTACCACGGGTAGAACCCTAGCGAGCAGATTGCACAAAGAGGGGCGCTCCTGGTCGAGCATACGTCAGCGAGCGGGCAGCTGCCGTGGCTATTATGTTCCGGCGTTATAACGAACGCCGGACCGCTCGACGCTGCGCGGACATCTGCCGGGCGATCTGCCGCTCAAACCGTCGCTCGCGTACATAAAGTACGCTTCGCTCCTCTTTCGCGGCACCTCGTCACGGCAGCTGCCCGCTCGCTGACGTTTGCTCGACCTGGGTGATATTGATTTATCCGAAGCGCCGTCACGGGTATCATGGTGAAAACGATTTCAACGACAGGGGTGTTCGTGGTAAAGATGAAAGATGTGGCCGAGCTGGCCGGCGTTTCGAGCGCCGCCGTCTCGCGCTACCTCAACGGTGGATATATCTCAGCGGACAAGGCCGAGCGCATTAAGCAGGCAATCGAGCTGACCGGATACGTGCGATCCAGCCAGGCTCGCGCGCTGCGCACCGGTTCCACCAAGCTCATTGGCGTCATCGTGCCCAAGATCAACTCGGAATCCGTGAGCCGCATTACCGCCGGTATTGGCCAGGTGCTCGGTCGCCGTGGCTACCAGATGCTCCTTGCCAATACCGACAACGCGGCCGATCGTGAGCTCGAATACCTCGATTTATTCCAAAACCACCCGGTCGATGGCATTGTGCTGGTGGCAACTATGATTACCGATGAGCACCGTCGCGCGATTGAGT
Source organism: Collinsella sp. CLA-ER-H2 (assembly GCF_040092405.1). NCBI lineage: Bacteria > Bacillati > Actinomycetota > Coriobacteriia > Coriobacteriales > Coriobacteriaceae > Collinsella > Collinsella sp. CLA-ER-H2. Next base: position 73,345 of record NZ_JBBNLO010000007.1, on the reverse strand, counting down.
CGTGCCGTGTGCCCATTGTGTTGATCGGCCAGAATGTCGAGGGCGCGGCGTGCGTCTATCACGACGATTACGAGGCCGCCTTTGAGCTGGGCCATGCGCTTGCGGGCCGCGTGGACGGCAAGATCGCCTACATTGGAGTTACCGAAGAGGACCGCGCGGCCGGTTATGACCGCCGTTGCGGTTTTGAGGCCGGCTTGCGCGCCGCGGGTAACCCGCTCGATGCCGCCTTGATTCGCCTGGGCTCGTTTACGCTCGACTCAGGCTATGGTGCAGCACGTGAACTGCTTTCCGTCGCTCCCGATGTTTCGTTTATCGCGTGCGCGACCGATACCATGGCGGCGGGCGCGCTTCGTGCCATCGATGAGGTTCGCGGCGTGGGCGAGGGCATGCATCGCGTAAGCGGTTTTGGCGACAACGCGTTTTTGCGCGCGCTGACGGGCGGTATTCCCACCGTGCATTATGGCTACCTGACCAGTGGCGTCGAGGCGACCAATATGTTGCTCAACACGCTCGATGGCGTGGAGGGGGAGAGCGGTCTAAAGACGCTCAAACTCGGCCATCAGCTTATGAATGTCTAGATTTTGGGCACGTCTGCCTGCCTCTGAGCCCTTATGTTTGTCTCAAAACTACCATTCGCCGGCTAATTCCTACCGTTCATCCTGGTGTGAAAACGATTACAGATATATGAAACTGAAAACGATTACAGTGTAAGTGTCAAAGATGGCCGGGTGCAGATGCGCCCGTTGGAGGAAAGGGAAGTCATGGACTACCGCAAATCAGCCCGAGAGGTGCTCGACAACATCGGTGGCGCCGGCAACGTTGTTTCGGCCGCACACTGCGCCACGCGTCTGCGTCTGGTGATTGCCGATAACGCCAAGGTCGACAAGGAGGCCCTTGAGAATATCGACGGCGCCAAGGGCGTCTTTGAGGCCCAGGGCCAGCTCCAGATTATTTTTGGCACCGGCACCGTCAACAAGGTCTACGACGAGTTCATTGCGCTCAGCGGCGTCGAGGCTGCCACCAAGGCCGAGGTCAAGGAGGCCGCGGCGCAGCAGCAGAACATCTTTATGCGTGCCATTAAGGTGCTCGGCGACGTCTTTGTCCCCATCATCCCCGCCATCGTGGCTTCGGGCCTGCTGCTGGGCATCATGAGCGCCCTCAACTTTATGGCCTCCAACGGCTTTATCGCGCTCGACACCAATAACTTTATCTACAAGATCGCCGACCTGGTCTCGGGCACGTCCTTTGGCATTTTGCAGATCCTGATCGGCTACTCCGCCGCTAGGGCATTCGGCGCCAACCCGTATCTGGGCGCCGTCGTCGGCGGTGCGTTTATCAACTCCTCGCTGCAGAGCGCCTACACGGTTGCCTCCGAGGGCGTGCAGACTATGGTCACCGTCGTCCCCGGCGTGTACAGCTTTGAGTGGGTCGGCTATCAGGGCCACGTTATCCCCATCGTTATCGCCTGCGCCATTCTGGCCTTCCTCGAGAAGCGTCTGCACAAGATCGTTCCCGAGATGTTTGACCTCTTTGTGACCCCGCTCGTCTCGGTGTTCGTGACCGTGCTCGTGACGCTCGTTGCCGTCGGCCCCATCTTTGTCTGGGCCGAGAATGCCATCCTCGGTCTGATCCAGGCCCTGCTGACCCTGCCCTTCGGCATCGGTTCCTTTATCGTCGGCCTGTTCTATGCTCCCACGGTCGTTACCGGTATCCACCAGATGTACACCGCCATCGACCTGGGTCAGCTCGCCCAGTATGGCGTGACCTACTGGCTGCCCATCGCCAGCGCTGCCAATATCGCCCAAGGTGGTGCCGCACTTGCCGTTGCCTTTAAGACCCGCGATGCCAAGATTAAGGGCCTTGCTCTTCCTTCGGCTCTGTCCGCCTTCATGGGCATTACCGAGCCTGCCATCTTTGGTGTGAACCTGCGCTTCTTTAAGCCCTTCATCGCCGGTTGCATCGGCGGTGGCTGCGGCGCCCTGGTCTGCGCGCTCACTTCGCTGGCTGCCTCCGGCACGGGCGTTACGGGTATCTTCGGTATCCTGCTGTGCCTGGCCCAGCCCGTGCAGTACGCGATCATGTTTGCGGTCGCCGCGCTGGTTTCCTTTGCTGTCTCGTTTGTCCTGTACAAGGACGAGTCCAAGACTTCCGAGCGGGCCTAAGAGCTTTTGATTGAGGGGATGCCCGCGGGTCGTATGCTCGCGGGCGTTTCCCGTATCTGGTGCCGATCTCTGGTGTCTTGTTACTTTCGATCCGTTAGGACTTTGATATGTCTAATGCACTTGGTCGCGACCTTGCAAAGCTGGTCGCCGCTGTTGACGCCGCCGCCTCTGAGTGCGGTCATGGCGCGTATGGCCAGCGCTTCCATATTATGCCGCCGGCGGGCTGGCTCAACGACCCCAACGGTCTTTGCCAAGCGGGCGGCGTGTTTCACGCGTACTTCCAGTATGCCCCGTTTGATGTGAACGGCGGCGTAAAGATGTGGGGCCATGCCACAAGCCGCGACCTTATGAACTGGGAATATGTTGGCGCCCCGCTGCTGCCCGACGAGCCGTTCGATTGCCATGGCGTGTATTCAGGCTCCGCGCTTGCCGAGGACGGCCGCATTCGCGTGCTCTATACGGGCAACGTTAAGCTTTCCGATGCGGACGGCACGTACGACTACGTCAATACCGGCCGTCGCGCCGATACTGTTTATGTCGAGAGCGTTGATGGCCTTGCCGGTCGGGAGTTCAGCCAAAAGCGCGTGGTGCTGGCGTCCGATGATTATCCCGAGGATTTGACCTGCCACGTGCGTGACCCCAAGGTGTGGCGCGATGATGACGGGCGTTACCACATGGTGCTGGGCGCGCGTCGTCGCGTGGATGGGCCGCATGTCGATAGTCGATTTTGCGCCATGCACGGCGAGGGTGCCGGGCGCGATGTGGGCGAGATCCTGGTGTATGGCTCGGCCGATATGCTGAGTTGGGAGCTCGAGAGTCGTGTGTCTACGCCCGAGCGCTTTGGCTTTATGTGGGAGTGCCCGGGATACCTTGAGCTTGAGCCGGATGGCAGTGTACCGGCGAAGTGGCTGTCCTTCTCTCCCCAGGGTCTTGAGGGCGGTCGTTGGGACCGCGGCAATGTGTATGCAGCGGGCTACATGCCTGTAACGGGCGACATTACGGGTGGCAATGACGCTTATGAGCTGGGCGAGTTCCGCCTGTGGGATGCCGGCTTTGATTTCTACGCGCCGCAGGAGTTTACGTCCGAGGATGGTCGCCACATTCTGATCGGCTGGATGGGCATGCCCGATGAGCCGACCTATGGCAACGCACCGACGTTGGTGGCGGGTTGGCAGCACTGCATGACGGTGCCGCGTGAGCTTACAGCCGGTGACGGCGGCGTGGTACTGCAGCAGCCGGCGCGCGAGATCGAGCGCCATTATGCCTCGGTGCGTGTGGGGGAGGGCTCGTTGAAGGTTGCCGGCGATACCTGCTTTGACGTTGTTGTTGACGGTGTCGATGGCGCGTTTACCGCGACCGTTGATGACGAGCTGAAGCTGGAGTTTGTGCCCGCCGAGGGCGAACTGCCCTCGCGCTTTGAGATGCGATTTACCGATGAGGGTCGCGCTTCTGCCGGCTGCGGTCGTACCGTGCGTTGGGAGCCCGTCGACGAGGTTCGTAACGTGCGCATTGTCGGCGATGTCTCGTCGGTCGAGGTGTTTGTGAATGATGGCTCGCTCGTGTTTTCGACGCGCATCTATCCCGAGGCCTATGGCGTGACCGTTGATGCTCCGGGCACGAGCGTGAACTATCACACGCTCAACATCTAAGCGATTCGTCGCATATCGGCGCTATACTGCAGCCGTTGCCCACGATGCGGGGAACACCCGCATCGTGGGTTTTTGTTTTGAAGGGACGGTGCCGTATGGGCGTACAGCAGCTAGAAGAGGCCTGGGCTTTGAGGGCCGGCGCGCGTGAGGCGCGTCTTGTTGCGGCCCCGCATGTGCCGGCAGCGCTGTCGCAGCTGGGGATTGTGCGTCCCGGTGACCGCCTGGTGGCCTTTGCGGATGACTTTACCGAAGCATTTGCGCACGGCTTTGATGGCCGCGATGTTGCGCTGGTGGGCTCGCCGTCCGCCGAGGCGTTTACCGCCGCGTCCGAGGTCTTTGATGCTTCGTTTGATGCCGAGGGGCCGCACCTGTGGTGGTTCGTCAACTCCATCGGCGGGTTTGGACTGCGCGTGCCCGACCTGCGTACGCTGGGTCGAGCGGCTCGCGAGGCCCATGCGCTGCTGGTTGTGGACAACACCGTGGCGTCGGCTTTTGGCTGCGATCCGTTGCGCTTGGGTGCCGTGCTGTCGCTCGAAGCGCTCGACCGTGTGTGCGCCGGTAACGCTTCACGCAAGTTGGTTGCCGTATCGGTCGCGCGCTCGCAGCTCAAGCGCCATCGTGTGGATGCCGCGGCTGAGTGCGTGCATGTCCTGTTTGAGGGCTGTGGCTTGGGCAAGCTTGATTTGCCTACTGACGAGGCTGGTGTGCTGGAGCGCGGGCTGGACTCGCTCGATACCCGCATGCAGGCACACTTCGACCGCGCCCGTGCGTTGGCCGAGTATCTGGCCGCCAATGAGATGGTGCGCAACGTGCGCTATCCCGGGCTGAGCTCGCATCTCGACCATGCGGCTGCAACGGGAATCCTCGAGCACGGCTTTGGCCCAGCAGTTGAATTTGACCTTATCGAGCGTAGCGCAGGTGATCTTTTCGACGCTTTGCCGGGGGAGTTCCGCACATCGCCGGCCGGCGGCGCAACGACGCGCCTTTCGGCCCCATGCGGCAAGCAGGGGAACACCATCCGCCTCTTCGCCGGCGCCGACGACCCCTTGATCGTGGCCGCCACCCTAGACAACGCCCTCCGCAAATTAGCTACTCTTTGATGCTGGCGATGAGGTCGTTTGCTTTGGTGGCAATGACGTTGTTGATGTCGGCCTGCAGCTCCTCGTAGACCGCTATGGCTCGCTCGCCGGCGGGGGTGAGGGTGGATCCGCGGGCGCCGTCGCGCTCGATGAGCTTGCAGCCCAGCTGGCCTTCGGCTTCGTTCACAATGCGCCAGGCCTTGGAATATGCCATGCCCATGCTCTTGGCGGCACGGTTGAGCGAGTGCTCGCGGGCAATCCCCTGCAGCAGCAAGACGCAGCCGTGGCCGAAGACGCCCGGCAGATCCTTGTCGCACGCTTGAATGACCAACTTTGCCGTCGTCTTGTACTTCATATGCTCCACGTCTCCCCGCTAAAGTGTTTGCTGGGCAAACGCAAAGCCTGCGTCAAACCCTCGTGTGCTCTTCTTAAATCATGCATTGTAGCAGTCAAAGTGCGTTAAGATACTTCCCCAGTATTGGGCGCCCAAGGTTGGGCTGGGTCCTACGAGGCCTGCAGCCGACCGGTCGCATGGAAAAAGGAGAAACATGGCTACGTTCTTTCCCGGTGAGTCCCACACGTTTTCGGAGTATCTGCTGGTCCCTGGTTACTCGTCCTCGCAGTGCATCCCCAACAACGTCTCTCTTAAGACGCCGCTAACCCGCTTTAAGCGCGGTGAGAAGCCGGCAATCACCCTGAACATCCCCATGGTTTCCGCCATCATGCAGTCCGTCTCGGGCGTCGACATGGGTGTCGCGCTCGCTACCGAGGGTGGCCTGTCCTTTATTTACGGTTCCCAGAGCGCCGAGTCCGAGGCCGCTATGGTCAAGGCCGTCAAGGATCACAAGGCCGGTTTCGTTCAGTCCGATTCCACGTTGACCCCCGACATGACCATGGAGCAGGTCATCGAGCTCAAGGAGAAGACCGGTCACTCCACCATGCCGGTCACCGACGACGGCACTCCCAAGGGTAAGCTCCTGGGCATCGTCACCAGCCGCGACTATCGCCCCAGCCGCGATGACCACCAGACGAAGGTCTCCGAGTTCATGACCCCGCGTGAGCAGCTCATCGTGGGCGACAAGAACATCAGCCTCAAGGTTGCCAACGACGTCATCTGGGACAACAAGCTCAACGCCCTGCCCATCGTCGACGACTACGATCACCTGATGGGCATCGTCTTCCGCAAGGACTACGACAGCCACAAGACCAACCCCAACGAGCTGCTCGACGGCGACAAGCGCTACATGGTCGGCGCCGGTATCAACACCCGCGACTATGCCGAGCGCGTGCCGCTGCTCATCGAGGCCGGCGCCGATGTCCTGTGCATCGACTCTTCCGAGGGCTTCAGCGAGTGGCAGAAGCGCACCATTGAGTGGATTCGCGCCAACTACGGCGAGGACGTCAAGGTCGGTGCCGGTAACGTCGTCGACGCCGAGGGCTTCCGCTTCCTGGCAGACTGCGGTGCCGACTTCATCAAGGTCGGTATCGGCGGCGGCTCCATCTGCATTACCCGCGAGACCAAGGGCATCGGTCGTGGCCAGGCCACCGCGCTGATCGACGTCTGCCGCGCCCGCGACGAGTACTACGAGGAGACCGGCGTCTACGTGCCCGTGTGCTCCGACGGCGGCATCGTCTACGACTACCACATGACGCTCGCCCTTGCCATGGGCGCCGACTTTATGATGCTGGGCCGCTACTTCGCTCGCTTTGACGAGAGCCCGACCGAGCGCGTCAACGTGAACGGCCAGTACATGAAGGAGTACTGGGGCGAGGGTTCTGCGCGTGCCCGCAACTGGCAGCGCTACGACCTGGGCGGCGCCGCGAAGCTCAGCTTCGTCGAGGGCGTCGACTCCTACGTTCCCTACGCCGGTTCCCTCAAGGACGGCGTGGGCGGCACGCTCTACAAGGTCAAGTCCACGATGTGCAACTGCGGCGCCCTCTCGATCCCCGAGCTCCAGGAAAAGGCACGCCTAACGCTTGTCAGCTCTACTTCCATCGTCGAAGGCGGCGCCCACGATGTTGTGGTCAAGGATTCGCAGCAGTCTGTGTCTTATCGATAGGATAAGAGCTGAACATAAAGGTTGAGTATCAACCACGTTATTTAGATAAAGCGAGATGCATGCAAGTCGCAGGCATCTCGCTTGTCGTATTTGCTATCATCATGCGAGTTAACGATGTGGCGGGGCGTTCTTACCTTTGCTCGCTGCAAGTTCCGCACGAGCCGAAGAGCACTTAATGTGCTCTTCGTGCGAGCAGGACTGTCCGCAGCAGCGAGTAAAGGTAAGAACGCCCCGCCCCAACCCAGCTAACAAAGGAGCTGATATGTGCGATTGCACAGATCATAAGGACGAGATTCCTGCCTACGACGCGCAGGCCATTGAGTCCAGGTGGATGAAGGCCTGGGAGGACTCCAACCTCTTTGCCGTCGACACCGACGACAGCAAGCCCAAGAAGTACGTGCTCGAGATGTTCCCGTATCCGTCGGGCGACCTGCATATGGGCCACGCACGCAACTATACCATCGGCGATGCCATGGCCCGTCAGGCCCGCATGCGCGGCTACGACGTGCTGCACCCCATCGGCTTTGACGCCTTTGGCCTGCCTGCCGAGAATGCCGCCATCAAGCACAACACGCAGGCTGCCGCCTGGACGTATAAGAACATGGACCAGGCGCTCGCCACGATGAAGCGCATGGGCTTCTCCTACGATCTGGATCGCATGGTCAAGACCTGCAGCCCCGACTACTACCGCTGGGGTCAGTGGATCTTTGAGAAGCTGTGGGAAAAGGGCCTGGTCTATCGCAAGAAGAACCCGGTCAACTGGTGCCCCACCTGCAAGACCGTTCTGGCCAACGAGCAGGTCACCGAGGGCAAGTGCTGGCGCTGCGGCACCGAGCCCGAGAAGCGCGACCTTGAGCAGTGGTACTACAAGATCACCGAGTACTCTCAGGAGCTGCTCGATGACTTGGAGAAGCTCCCCGGCTGGCCCGAGCGCGTCAAGCAGATGCAGGCCAACTGGATCGGTCGCTCCGAGGGCGCCGAGGTCGACTTTACCCTGTGCGACAAGGATGGCGAGCCCATCGAGGGCGACGAGGGCAAGATCACCGTCTTTACCACGCGTGCCGATACGCTCTTTGGCGTCTCCTTCTTTGTCCTGGCTCCCGAGTACGCCGGTCTGCACGAGCTCGTCGAGGGCACGGAGTACGAGGAGGCCGTCACCAAGATCGTCGAGGACTCCAAGCATATCTCTGCCGTCGAGCGTGCCCAGGGCACCCTCGAGAAGCGCGGTGCCTTCACGGGCCGCTATGTGGTAAACCCCGTCAACGGCGAGAAGGTCCCCGTGTGGGTTGCCGATTATGTCGTTGCCGACTACGGTACCGGTGCCGTCATGGCCGTTCCCTGTGGCGACCAGCGCGACTTTGAGTTTGCCCGTAAGTACGACCTGCCGATCGTGCCGATCATCCTGGACGATGACGATCGCGCTGCCGTCGAGGCCAGCGGCGAGACCATCGATACCTTCCATGCCGAGACTGTCGACTGGGATTGCGCCCACGCTGCCGAGGGCACGCTCGTCCAGTCCGGCAAGTACACCGGCATGCGCGGCGGTAAGCACTCCGAGGGCGAGGCTGCCATCGTGGCCGACCTCGAGGCCATGGGCTGCGGTCGTCGCAAGGTCGAGTTCCGCCTGCGCGACTGGCTCATTTCCCGCCAGCGCTATTGGGGCAACCCCATCCCGGCTATCCATTGCGAGCACTGCGGCATTGTGCCCGTGCCCGAGGACCAGCTGCCGGTGACGCTGCCCGAGAACCTTGACCTGGGCGCCGGCGAAACCCTCGCCGAGTGCAAGGAGTTCTACGAGACCACCTGCCCGGTCTGCGGTCGCCCGGCCAAACGCGAGACCGATACCATGGACACCTTTACCTGCTCCAGCTGGTATTACCTTCGCTATACCGATCCGCACAACACCGAGCTGCCCTTCTCCCGCAAGGCCGCCGACCGTTGGATGCCCGTCGATAACTACATCGGCGGCATCGAGCACGCCATTCTGCACCTGCTCTACAGCCGCTTCTTTACCAAGGCGCTGCGCGACCTGGGCCTGCTGAGTGTGGACGAGCCCTTCACCAACCTGCTGTGCCAGGGCATGGTCAAGGACGAGAACGGCGACACCATGTCCAAGTCCAAGGGCAATGTCGTGCCTCCGAGCTCGGTCATCGAGCCCTACGGCGCCGACACCATGCGTCTGGCGATCCTGTTTATCGCCCCGCCCGAGAAGGACTTCGACTGGGATCCCAAGGCCGTTGAGGGCGCCAACCGCTTCATCAAGCGCGCCTGGCGTATCGTTTGGCAGCTCGTCCAGTCCGGCGACGCCAACGTGACCTTCGACAAGTCCGCGCTCGACGAGGTTGCGATGAAGCTCTATCGCGAGCGTCACCGCACCATCGCCAAGTGCACCGAGGACTTCGATCGCGGCCAGTTCAACACCGCCATCTCGGCCGTCATGGAGCTCGTCAACGCGGCGAGCGCTTACCTCAACGCCACCGAGGGTACCGCCCGCGACAAGGCGCTGTGCTACGGCGTGGCTAAGGATATCGTGAGCGTCCTTGCCCCCATCTGCCCGTTCTGGGCCGACGAGCTGTGGCACGAGGCACTCGGCTGCGAGGGCAACGCCTACACCGCCGCCTGGCCCGAGTTCGACCTGGCCGAGTCCGTTGAGGACACGGTGCAGATCGTGGTCCAGGTGCTCGGCAAAGTCCGCGGCCGCGTCGACGTTGCCCGCGATGCCTCCAATGAGGATATGCAGGCTGCCGCCGAGGCCGCCGTCGCCAAGTGGCTCGAGGGCAAGACGGTCGTCAAGGCCATCTGCGTGCCCGGCAAGTTGGTCAACCTGGTGGTCAAGTAGGCACTGCGCGCTTAACTGACGCATAAAAGACGAGGGGCGATCCGGTTGGGTCGTCCCTCGTTTTGTGTTGTATGCCCTGCTTAGTCATTGCGTCGCAACGTTTTCTATGGGATGTGTACCAGGTCCCTAAAGTAAACGTTGCCCGTTGCCTCTTCGAACATCCAGATGTTGAGGTAGATGTCGTTGAGGTCGTTGTTCACATCAAAGTCCGGGTCGTCGTAGGTGCCCACAAAGGTGAGCATGGCGCGCGTTTCCTCGCCCGCCCCGACCTGCTGGCGCATGTGCACATCGCGGACCACGCCGTTGACGTAGGCACAGGAGTCCACATCGCCAAACATCATGTCGACACCGGTGTTGTTGGACACCGTAAAGACGAGCGCGGCGTCCCCGTAGCCGTCGGTGTCGTTGCCCACGCAGGTAACATGGACGTTCTCGTCTGCCTCAAGGTCGATGGGGAACTGTTCCTGGGAATCGGGACCCAAGCTCTGGGGATCGACGATGTCCTCGTCTATTTTGTCGAAGCTCACCGGGGGTTCGGTTTTCTCGATGGCTTTGGTGCTGCCAGGATCCGGTTCGCATGTTCCGGTTTTGCTGTTCGTTTTGCCACAGCCCACGAGGGTCAACGAGCACGTTGCGATGGCGAGCCCAGTCATGCAGAGGGTGCCTAGGCGTTTCATGGGTGCCTCCTTACCGTAAAGGATCTCGAAAGGTTCGTCGTTGCGCGACTTGCTGGCTGGCTTGTTGCAGAATGCCCCTTAACGTAAGTCTGATCGATAGGGGCTCGGGGAGGAATGCCCTTGGGGTCCGAACGGGCCTGTGGATTGGGACGCATGGCCCGTTCTTGGACCCTCGGACGCTTGCCTCATGGAGTCTTTAGTCCAATTGTCCTATTCTTGTGGAGAAGCTGTGCGCACGCTGACCTGCAGATTCGTACTGTGCTTGCACGTTTCCGCAGCTATTGGTATAGTTTGCTTGCAAATGAAGTTGTAATTGAAAGAAGTGGGGTTTCGGCCCCGCTTCTTTTTTGTATGGATGGAGGTGCCGCAATGGTCAAGACCAAGACCGAGCAGGCGATCATCGACGCGCTCGAGGCCGTCGCTCCCCAGCACGATATCGACATCGTCGACGTCGAGCTCGTGGGTGCCACCAAGGCCCCCTGCGTGCGCGTGCGTATCGAGGGTGCCGAGGGTCAGAGCCTGTCGCTCAACGACGTCACGGCCAACACCAAGTGGGTCGGCGATGTGATTGAGGAGCTCGACCCCATCTCTTCGAGCTATACGCTCGAGGTGTCGAGCCCGGGGATGGCGCGCCCGCTGCGCCGCCCGAGTGACTTTGCCCGCTTTGTGGGCGAGAACTGCGAGCTCACCTCCACCGCCACCGAGGGCCGTCGCAAGTACGCCGGCAAGATTGCCGCCGCCACCGAGGCGAGCGTGACCCTCGAGCTCGAGGACGGCGAGTCCGTTACCCTCGATTTCTCTGATGTTAAAAAGTGCAAGTTGAAGCCCACCTACGACTTCAAGCCCGCGAAGGAAGGAAAGTAAGATGGCAGCATCCGACATGATGTCCGCCCTGATGGAGCTTTGCCAGGAGAAGCACATCGACCAGCTCTACCTGATCGACCGCCTGGAGCAGTCGCTCGCCAAGAGCTATGCCGAGATCCTGCATCTTGAGTGGGGCGCCAAGGTGACCATCGACCGCACCACCGGCAAGATCTACGTCTACCGCCTGGAGCCGATCGACGATTCCATGGACGAGGAGGGCAACTTCACCGAGTTCGAGGAGATCGACGTCACCCCCAAGAACACGAGCCGCATTGCTGCCCAGCACGCTAAGGCCGAGATCAACGCCATCGTGCGCAACTCCGCCCGCGAGCAGATCTACGAGGAGTTCTCCGGCCGCATCGGCGACCTCATCAGCGGTACCGTGCTGCAGTCCACGCCCGACTTCACGATCGTCAAGATCCGCGAGGGCGTCGAGGCCGAGCTTCCGCACTTCGACCAGCGTCGTTACGAGAACGAGCGCAACGAGCGTCCGATGGGCGAGCGCTACCTGCACAACCAGCACATCAAGGCCGTGATCATCGACGTTCGCGACCCCAACTCCAACCTGCAGCCGGTTCGCGGCGAGCACAGCCGTCCGCCGATTGTCATCTCCCGTACCCACCCCGAGCTCATGCGTCGTCTGTTTGAGCAGGAGGTGCCCGAGATCTATGAGGGCACCGTCCAGATCAAGTCGATCGCCCGCGAGCCCGGCCAGCGCTCCAAGGTCGCCGTCCACTCGCTTGACGATCGTCTGGATCCCGTGGGCGCCTGCGTCGGCCCCAAGGGCAGCCGTGTTCGCGCTGTCGTGGGCGAGCTCCGTGGCGAGCGCGTCGACGTCATCCTGTGGGATGCCGATCCTGCCGTCTATGTCGCCAACGCCCTGTCGCCCGCTAAGGTCACCCGCGTCCTCATCGACGAGGAGAAGGCCTACGCCGGCGTCATCGTGCCCGACGACCAGCTGTCCCTCGCCATCGGCAAGGAGGGCCAGAACGCCCGCCTCGCCGCGCGCCTGACCGGCTGGCACATCGACATCAAGTCCGAGACGCTTGCCGCCGACATCCTCAAGAACGTTCCCGTTCACGAGGAGCCCGCCGCCGACCTGATCGGTGACGAGGAGGACGAGGACGTCCGCCGCTGCGAGTACGTGTCCGAGGACGGCATCCAGTGCCGCAACCAGGCTCGTCCCGGCTCCCGTTTCTGCGGTGTCCATGACACCGACGCCTTCGATGATGCGGAGGACCTGATCTAGCGCGCGGTCGCGCCGGGCGGGTCCCGGCGCGTCTCCCACGCTCGTTCAGTCTCTAGGCACCCAAGGTGCCAGAAAGGGTAGGTGAAGTCATATGGCAAAAGTCCGTGTGTCCACCCTGGCCAAAGAGTTCGGCATGACCTCCAAGGAACTGATGGGTCATCTCGCCGATATGAAGATTCCCGCTAAGTCCGCTTCCTCCACCTTGGAGGACGCCTATGTCGCCATGGTCCGCAAGCAGCTCGCCTCGGTGATCGAGGCCCGCGCTCAGGAAGTCGAGGCCGCCAAGCAGGCCGAGGAGCAGGCAGCTGCCGCCGAGGAGGCCGCCCGCGCCGCTGAGGCCGAGCGCGAGCGCATCGCCGCCGAGAAGGCCCGCGAGGAGGAGCGCCGCCAGTTTGCCGCAGCCCAGGCTGCCGAGGAGGCTGCCCGCGCCGAGGCCGAGGCCAAGAAGAAGGCCGAGCAGGAGCGCCTTGCCCGCGAGAAGGAGGAGGCTGCCCGCGAGGCCCAGCGCCGCGCCGTTCCCGCTTCCGACTCCGGTTCGCGCTTCCGTTCGCTGCTCGACCAGATCGCCGCACAGGAGACCGTGCTCAAGGAGAAGAAAGACGCCGAGGACAAGGCCAAGGCCGAGCGCGCCGCCGAGCGCGGTAACCGTCGTGGCGGCAACAACGACCGCCGCGGTGGCCGTCGTAACGATCGCAACGCCTCCGACAACAACTCCGAGCGCAACGCCTCCGAGAGCCGTCCGCACAGCCATCGCACCAACGCCAGCAACAACGTCGCTGCTGGCATGGACTTCCCCAACCCCGACAAGCAGGGCAAGGGCAAGAAGCGCAAGGGCGGTCATAACAACGAAGAGGACCACTACAGCCGCATGGCTCGCGAGGCCGAGGAGTACAGCCGCGAGAAGGTGCTCGAGGAGGCTCGTGCCGCCGTCGAGGAGGCCTCTCGCGAGTCCACCGGTCGCCGCAAGAAGCGCAAGGAGAAGCGCGAGCGCGAGGCTGCCAAGGCTCAGGAGGAGCGCAAGATAGAGGAGGCGCTGGCCCAGGGCGTGAACCCCGAGGACCTCGACGCCATCAAGGTCTCCCAGGGCGTTACCGTCCAGGAGCTTGCCGAGGCGCTCGACGTTCCGGCCAACGACATCATCAAGCGCCTGTTCCTGCTGGGTACGCCGCTCACCATGACGCAGTCCATGTCCGACGACCTCGTCGAGCTCGTCGCCGACGACCTGGGTCGTCAGATCAAGATCATCACCCCCGAGGAGGAGAACACCTTCTCGTTCTATGACGATCCCGCCGACCTTAAGCCGCGCGCCCCGGTCGTCACCGTCATGGGCCACGTCGACCACGGCAAGACGTCGCTGCTCGACGCCATCCGTCACACCGGCGTTGCTGCCGGCGAGGCGGGCGGCATTACGCAGGCCATCGGCGCTTCGCAGGTCATGATCAACGACCGCAAGATCACCTTCATCGATACCCCGGGCCACGCCACCTTTACGGCTATGCGTGCCCGTGGCGCCAAGGTGACCGACATCGTCATTTTGATCGTGGCTGCCGACGACGGCGTCATGCCCCAGACCGTCGAGTCGATCAACCACGCCAAGGCCGCCGGCGTACCCATCGTCGTCGCCGTCAACAAGATCGATAAGCCGGGCGCCAACCCCGACCGTGTGCGTCAGGAGCTCACCGAGTACGGAGTCATCCCCGAGGAGTGGGGCGGACAGAACATGTTCGTCAACATCTCGGCTAAGCAGAAGATCGGTATCGACGAACTTCTGGAGACCGTGCTGCTCCAGGCCGACGTGCTCGAGCTCAAGGCCAACCCGGACACCTTTGCCTCCGGCAACGTCCTCGAGGCCAAGCTCGACAAGGGCCGCGGCTCGGTTGCTACCGTGCTCGTGACCCGCGGTACCCTGCACGTGGGCGATACGCTGGTCGCCGGCCTTACCTACGGTCGCGTCCGTGCCATGCTCGACCCCAAGGGCCGCGCCGTCACCGAGGCCGGTCCCTCCGACGCCGTCGAGATTCTGGGCCTGCAGTCCGTGCCCAACGCCGGTGACGAGTTCCGCGTGTTCGAGGACGAGCGCGAGGCTCGCGCCCTTGCCGACGAGCGTTCGCTCAAGGCCCGTATCGAGGAGCAGAGCCGCGTCAAGCACGTCACGCTCGAGAACCTCTTCGAGACCATCGCCGACGCCGAGGTCAAGGAGCTCAACCTGATCATCAAGGCCGACGTCCAGGGCTCTATCGAGGCCCTTCAGGACTCGCTCGACAAGATGGATCAGTCCGAGGTTCGCATCAACACGATCCACTCCGCCGTTGGCGCCATCAACGAGACCGACGTCGTCCTGGCCGACGCCTCCAACGCCATCATCATCGGCTTTGGCGTCCGTCCCGACGGTAAGGCCCGCTCCGCCGCCGAGCGCGAGGGCGTCGAGATCCGTTGCTACGACGTCATCTACAAGTGCCTCGAGGAGCTCGACGCCGCCCGTATCGGCATGCTCAAGCCCACCGAGGTCGAGGTCGCCACGGGTACCGCGACCGTCTTGGACACCTTCAAGGTGCCCAAAGTCGGTATCGCCGCCGGTGTCCGCGTCGAAGAGGGCGAGATCGCCGCGACCGATTCCGTGCGCCTGGTGCGCGACGGCATCGTGGTCTTCAACGGCAAGATCGCCTCGATGCGCCACTACAAGGACGAGGCCAAGAGCCTCAAGAGCGGTTCCGAGGGCGGCATTGGCCTGGAGAACTTCCAGGACATCAAGCCCGGCGACCAGATCGAGGGTTACCGCATCGACCAGGTTGCCCGTACCGAGTAGGGGGTAGCGCTATGAAGCAAACGCAGGCAACCCGCCGTCTGGGCGAGCAGCTTCGCGAGAAGCTTGGTTATATCCTGCTCTTTGAGGTTTCCGATCCGCGTCTCGACCTGGTTACTTTGACCGCGGTCGAGGTCGCGGTGGACCGTTCGTTCGCGCGTGTGTACGTGTCGTGCGATGCGAGCCGCTACGACGAGGTCATGGAGGCGCTCGCAAGCGCCAAGGGCCGTATTCGCAGCCTGTTGGCTCGCTCGCTCGATTGGCGTGTCACGCCCGAGCTCGATTTTCGCATCGATCGCTCGACCGATGAGGCCGAGCGCATCACGCGTGCGCTGGAAAACGTTCCCGCCACGCTTGCGATCGAAAAGGACGAGGACGGCTATCCGATAGCGGATGCCGCCCAGGAGGCAGCTTTAGATGACTAATTCCGCCGACCTCGCCTCGTGCGAGTCTGCAGATATTCAGCGACGCATCCTCGAGCTCATCGAGGGTGCGTCCTCCATTGCGATTTCGGGACATACTTCTCCCGATGGCGATGCCCTGGGCTCCGTATTGGGTCTGGGCCTTTCGCTCATGAAGTTTTTCCCCAACAAGGACATTGCGCTGCTGCTGGCAGATGATGACCCGGTTCCGCGCATCTACCGATTTATGGAAGGCTCCGATCGCCTGGTGCCGGCATCTGCGTACACCGGCAATCCGGACCTGTTCATCTCGGTGGACGTGCCGGTCGTCGAGCGCCTCAATAATTCCGCCGAGGTGCTTCGTCGCTCCAAGCATGTGGTGTGCTTCGATCATCATCCGGCGCGCGAGGAGTTTGCCGAGCTGAGCCTGAGGCGCGTCGATGCCGCGGCCTGCGCCATGATCATCGACCGCTTCTTGGACAATTGCGGCATTGTCGCACGTGATGGCGTTGCGACCTGCCTGCTGTGTGGCTTGGTTACCGATACCGGCCGTTTTCAGTACCAAAACGCCGATGCCGCCGCGTTCCATGCAGCCTCGCGCCTGGTGGCGCACGGTGCCGATCCGGCGCGCGTTGCGCTCGAGGTCTACCAGAGCATGCGCGTTGAGTTTTTGCACCTCAAGTCCATCGTTATGGGTCGCATTAAGACGGTGGCCCACGGGCGCGTCGCGTATAGCTATGCGTACCAGAGTGACCTTGAGGCTTGCGGTGTCACCTCGGATGAGTGCGACGGCCTGGTTGACGTGGTGCGTTCGGTGATGGGCGTCGAGGTCTGCATGTTCTTAAAGGGCATTGAGGGCGATACCAAGGTGCGTGGCAACCTGCGCTCCAAGGGCGACCTCGATGTGTCCGAGATTGCTGCCAACTTTGGCGGTGGCGGGCATCATGCCGCCGCCGGCTTTTCCAACAACGGAACAATTCGCGAGACGCTCGCCGTGGCACTTCCCATGCTGGCCGAGCTGGTGGGGGAGGATCCCGCTTCGGTGACCGTCGAGCTCTAACTAATTGGATGGTACATGGCTCGTCGAATGCCTTCTCAATTGAATATGCTGCTCGCCGTCGATAAGCCGGTGGACTGCACGTCCCACGATGTGGTCTCGCAATGCCGACGCGCCCTCCATGAGCGGCGCGTCGGCCATGCCGGTACGCTCGACCCCATGGCATCCGGCGTCATGGTGGTGGGCGTGGGCCAGGCCACCCGTCTGCTGGGCATGCTAACCCTCGATACCAAAAGCTACGTCGCCGACATCTCGTTTGGCGCCGAGACTAATACCGATGATGCGGAGGGCGAGGCGGTCCGCACGGTAGCTGTTGCCAACGAGCTCCGCGATTCTGCCTATGCCCGTGAGCGCTTGGCTGCCATGCTTGGTCCGCAGATGCAGGTGCCGCCGGCGTTTTCGGCTATCTCGGTCAATGGCGTTCGCGCCTACAAGTCTGCTCGCGCGGGTAATGCGGTGGACCTACCTCCGCGCCCCGTCGAGGTCTATGCCGCTGACCTGATCGCCGTGGGTGGCGAAGGTGATACATGTGTGTGGACGGTGGCGTTCTCGGTGAGCAAGGGCACCTATATCCGTGCGCTCGCTCGCGACCTGGGCCGTGCTTGTGATAGCGCCGCGCATATTTCCGCGCTTCGTCGCACCGCATCCGGTGTTGTTTCCATTGGCGCCTGTCATGCGGTGGAGGAGCTTTCTCCCGAGTCCGCCGCTGGCTTTGCCCTGGATCCCATTGCAGCCCTGGGCGCCACGCGTGTTGACTTGCCGGGCAATCTTGCCGACGACCTGCTCTGCGGCCGACGCATTCCCGTTGAGCGTGCGCTTGCCGATTTCGATGCCTCGAAGGCGCCGTTTGCGTTGGTGCTCGATGGGGGGCTCAAGGCGCTCGCCCACATTGAGGGTGGCCGCTTTGTCATGGAGCACGTGTTTCCGCAGGCCATCGGCGGTGTTCGATGATGCTGGCCGCTCGCGAGCTCGCGCGTATCTTTTTCGCCGGCGAGTCGGAAGAGGCCCGCATCGTTGCTGCTGATGCGTTTGATGAGTGCGAGCACTTGGGTGCCGCATCGATTGCCATCGGCGTGTTCGACGGCGTTCACCTTGGACACCAGGAGCTCATTGCGGCGCTTGTCCGTGATGCCCGTGCCCATGGCTGTAAGGCGGTCGTGGTTACCTTCGATCCCGACCCGGATGTTGTGGTGAGCCCTTCGCCCGCTCAAAAATTGATGACGACGGCCGACCGTCTGCACGCCTTGGCTCAGACCGGGGTCGATGCGGTGGTGGCCGTTCCCTTTACGCCTGAGGTTGCGGCGCTTGACCATGTTGATTTTCTCTCGCTGGTGTCGCGTCTGGTCGACATTCGATCGATTCGCGTCGGCAGTGACTTTAGGCTGGGTCGTGGCGGTGCTTCTGGTGTTGCCGAGATGCGCGCCTGGGGTTCCGAGCACGGCGTTGACGTGTACGGTCACGACCTGCTTTGCGAGGGCGGTGAGGCCATTTGCGCCACCCGTATCCGTCATGAGCTCGGACAGGGCCATGTGGAGCTGGCTGCTGAGTTGCTTGGCCGCCCGTATATGGTGCGCGGCGGTGTTACTCGCGGCCGTCACGAGGGTTCTGACATGGGCTTTCCCACGGCAAACCTGCAGGTTCCCGATGGCATTCAGGTGCCTGCCGATGGCGTGTATGAGGGCCTGGTGCTGGTCGATGACACCGTGTGGCCCGCTGCCGTGAACGTCGGCCTGCCGCCAACGTATGCCGACGATGCCGCTTCGGCGCATCTCGAGGCTAATTTAATTGGTTATACGGGCGACCTGTACGGCGCTTCCGTTTCGCTGGCGTTTACGCGCTGGCTGCGCCCGTCGCGCGTGTTCGATTCGCTGGATGAGTTGATCGCGACCGTCGAGGGTAATATCGAAGATATTCGTCACAACTTGGGCGAGCAGGGGGTGAGCATCCGTGATTAGCGATGAGGAAAAAGACCAGGTACGCGCTGCGTCCGACCTGGTCGCCATCGTGCAGGAAACGGTTGAGCTCAAGCCCCGTGGCCATGAGTTTTGGGGATGCTGCCCCTTTCATGGCGAAAAGACTCCGTCCTTCCACATTATTCCCGCCACGCAGGTGTGGCATTGCTTTGGCTGCGGCGAGGGTGGAGACGTCTTCACCTATATCATGAAGCGCGAGAACCTGAGCTTTCCCGAGTCAATCCGTTATTTGGCCGACCGCGCGGGTATCGAGCTGCACGACACCGGAGATCGCCGCGAGCGCGGTACCAAACGTGCCCGCATCTACGATCTGTGCGCCGAGACCGCCCAGTTCTACCACACCATGCTTATGCGCGGTAAGGACGGCCGTCCGCGCGAGTACTTTGCCAGCCGCGGCATGGGCGGCGACGTCTGCCGCCGCTACTGCCTGGGCTTTGCGCCGGGTCGCAATGCGCTGGTGTCGCACCTGTCCCAGGCGGGTTTTACCCCGCAGGAGATGATCGACGCCAATGTTGCCGTGAGCCGCGGGCGCGGGCAGCTTGCCGACCGCTTCTACGACCGCGTGATGTTTCCCATCTTTGACGAGCAGGGTCACAACATTGCCTTTGGCGGGCGCATCATGGGTGACGGCCAACCCAAGTACCTCAACACCGCCGAGACGAGCGTGTTTCATAAAAAGCGAAACCTCTACGGCTTTAATTGGGCCAAGGAGTTTATCGTCGCGCAGGATACCGCCATCGTGGTAGAGGGCTATACAGACTGCATCGCCTGTTGGGAGGCGGGGATTAAAAACGTCGTCGCCACGCTGGGCACCGCGCTCACGGAGCATCACGTCAAGACGCTCACCCGCTTTGCCAAGCGCATCATATATATGTTTGACGGCGATGCCGCGGGCCAGAAGGCCGCCCGCCGCGCGATTCAGTTTATCGAGCAGGATTCGATGGACCTGCGCTGCGTGGTGCTGCCCGACGGCAACGATCCCATGGAGTTCATCACGGCGCATGGTGGACAGGAGCTGCAGGCGCGCATCGACGCTGCCGAGCCGCTTATGGACTTTGTTTACCGTTCGCTGCAGGAGTCGAGCGATATTACCACGCCGGGCGGTCGCGCAAAGGCGCTGGAAGATGCGCTGACGCTTATCTATCCGCTGCGCGACAGCTATATGATCGATACGTACTTTATCCAGATTGCCGATCTGCTGGGTTTGGATCTGGAGACCGTGCGCGCGAGCTCGGGCCGCGTGTTTCGCGATGTCGCCAAGCGCGAAGATGCGGAACGCCGTCGTGAGCAGAACTATGAACGCCAGCGGGCGCAGGCTGAGCGGTCCGGCGGGACGGGCAGTCGGGCGTCGGGTTCTCGCGATGCCGGTCGCGGCGCTTGGGCATCGGGCGTGACGCCGCCGGTTTCCGCGCCGGTCGAAGAAGAGCCGTACGACTACGTCCCGCTCGATGCCTACGGTGCCGCGCCCGTGGAGGTCGTCGACGACCCGCCGCCGATCGATGTGCCTGATGGTATGGGCGCTGTGCCTGCGGCTGACGGTTCGGGCGCACCGGCTGCGGCGGCGCCGATGGTTCTTACCGATCTTGAGCGCAAGTCCTTGGCAGGGGAGCGCGAGCTGTTGACGATGCTTACGAGCTACCCCGACCTGTTCCGCACGTATGCCGACCGCATCTGCTCCATCGAGTGGGTTGACCCACGTCACGAGTCCATCGCATGGGCCGTTCTGGCAACGCCGCCGGGAACCGATCCTGCAGCCTGCATGGATGCGGCACGTTCGGTGTGTCCCGATGCGGCAACGCTTGTGAGTGCCGGGCGCATCTCGGCGACGAGCAAGCACCCCACCGAGACGAACATCGTGTTTATGCTCGATACGCTCGAGCTCTACACCATCAAACGCCGCATGCGTGCCGCACAGGCCAAGCTGCGACAGGACCGTTCGCTCGATGATGAGGCCCGTCGCGCGCTGACCGTGCAGGCCGCGCAGGATTCGCAGCGTCAACGCGAGCTGCAAAAGTCGATCGGCGGCGTGGCGGACCCGTTCCGTTTGATTGGTTTGGAGACCGCAGGAACCGAATAGGCCTAGATGTTGTGGTCAACCAGCGTATTCTCGCCTATATCCAGTCCTCTTTTTGGGTATAGACGTCACTGTGTGTGCTAAAGTATTGAATCCTGTGGACTATGAAGGGAGAATCTGTGCCAAAAAAGACTGAGAGCACGGGTACTGGGCTGGAATCCTACGTTGCAAAGCTTATGGGCAACGGCTCAAACAGGACTTCGGTAACCGAGGACGAGATTCAGGTCGCCCTGAAGGATATCGATGTAACTGATGAGCAGCTCACCGCGGTGTATTCCGCGCTGCGCAACAGCGGCATCCAGATTATCTCCGCGAGCGGTAACGACGACGCCCCCATGGACGTCGACGATGACGATAACGATACCGATACCGACGATTTCGATGACGACGACGAGCACGATTCCGGCTCGCTCGACGATCATGAGCTCAAGATGGCCCGCCAGGCCGACGCCGAGATGGGTTCTTCCAAGAGCAAGAAGAAGCGCACCGTGCGCACGTCCCGTTCGCGTTCGCGCGTGCGCGGCATCGACGCCTCCACAGTGATGCTGACCGGCGACCCGGTCCGTATGTACCTCAAGGAGATCGGCAAGGTCGACCTGCTGACCGCCTCCGAAGAGGTCGATCTGGCCATGAAGATCGAGGCCGGTCTTGAGGCCACCGAGAAGCTCGAGGCTGCCGATGCTGGTGAGCTCGAACTCACGCGTGCCGAGATGCGTCGTCTTACGCGTATTGAGAACGTGGGCCTCGAAGCCAAGCAGGCACTCATCAGCGCAAACCTGCGTCTGGTCGTCTCCATCGCCAAGCGCTATGTCGGTCGCGGCATGCTGTTCCTGGACCTGATCCAGGAGGGCAACCTCGGTCTGATTCGCGCCGTCGAGAAGTTCGACTACCAGAAGGGCTTTAAGTTCTCCACGTATGCCACGTGGTGGATCCGTCAGGCCATCACGCGCGCTATCGCCGACCAGGCCCGTACCATCCGTATTCCCGTGCACATGGTCGAGACCATCAACAAGCTCGTCCGTGTGCAGCGCCAGCTCCTTCAGGACCTGGGTCGCGACCCGACCCCCGAGGAGATCGGTGCCGAGATGGACATGAGTGCCGACCGCGTCCGCGAGATCCAGAAGATCTCGCAGGAGCCCGTGTCGCTCGAGACCCCCATCGGCGAGGAAGAGGATTCTCAGCTGGGCGACTTCATCGAGGACTCCCAGGCCATCGTTCCGCCCGATGCGGCCAGCTTCTCCATGCTGCAGGAGCAGCTCACCCAGGTGCTCGACTCGCTTGCCGATCGTGAGCGCAAGGTTATCGAGCTGCGCTTTGGCCTTGTCGACGGACATCCCCGTACGCTCGAGGAAGTCGGCCGCGAGTTTGGTGTCACGCGCGAGCGCATTCGCCAGATCGAGTCTAAGACCCTGGCCAAGCTCCGCCACCCGAGCCGCAGCAGCAAGCTCAAAGACTATATCGAAAGCTAGTCAAGCAAGAGGCGCCCTCAAGCACATCTGCTTGGGGGCGCTTTCATGTAGTCGTTGGGGACGTTCTTGAATGACTAGTCGTTTAAGAACGTCCCCAACGATTAGGTCGGAAAATTTCTTAAAAAAGTTCTTGCCCTAAGCTGATTCGTCCGTATAATAAACTTCGTTGCTTGAGAGCACGCACCTATTCCTCGGTAGCTCAATGGTAGAGCACGCGGCTGTTAACCGCGCTGTTGTAGGTTCGAGTCCTACCCGGGGAGCCAGAATTTTTCAGCCCTTTCCGTTGGGCTTTTAAATTCCTCGGTAGCTCAATGGTAGAGCACGCGGCTGTTAACCGCGCTGTTGTAGGTTCGAGTCCTACCCGGGGAGCCAGGTTGTAAAACCCGTCGCGTATGCGGCGGGTTTTTTCATGCCGCGATCGCCGTTCGCGAACGTTACCGTATCAACATTTCGTGTCGAGGATGTAATCCCGAGGCCCGCCACCTCAACATGGCGCGGTCGTTGTAGAATATTGCAATGATTGCTCCCACGACATGGTGCCGCGAGCACCAAGAAAAGGAGATTCTTGTGTCTGAGACCATTAACGGCAGCCTGAGCGTCTCGAACGACGTTATTGCCGATATTGCCGGTTATGCCGCGATGACGTGCTATGGCGTTGTCGGTATGGCTGAGCAGCTCCAGGGCGCCGAGAGCGTGCGCCTGCTTGCCGGTCAGCGCCTCCGCAAGGGCGTGCTTGTCTCCGCCGACGAGAACGGCCTTACGGTCGATCTTCACGTCGTGCTCGAGAACGGCGTCAATATGAAGTCCGTCTGCCACAATCTTTCGAGCTCCGTTGCCTTCACCCTGCAGGAGATCGCCCAGATCGATCCCGCCAGCCTTAAGATCGGCATCCACATCGACGCGCTCAAGAGCCGTCTGAACTAGCATCCGAAAACGGAGATTCAAATACCCATGATTGCAAAGACCATTCGCACCTGTTTTCCGATCGCTGCGGCTGCCGTTTCCGACAAGGCCGAGGAGATCAACAAGCTCAACGTCTTCCCCGTACCCGACGGCGACACTGGTACCAACATGTCGCTCACGCTCGCCTCGGTGACCAAGGAGCTCTCCGCCCTTCCTGCCGATGCCGACATGGAGGCCATCGCCGGCGCCATCACTCACGGCTCCCTGATGGGCGCCCGCGGTAACTCCGGCGTCATCACCTCGCAGATTCTGCGCGGCGTGGCCGAGGGCCTCGTCTCTGCCGATGAGCCTATTACGGCTGCCAACATCGCCTATGCGTTCCGTCGTGCCGTTAAGGTCGCCTTCCAGGCCGTCCGCAAGCCCATTGAGGGCACGATCCTCACGGTCCTGCGCGATGTCTCGACCAAGGCCGATGAGTGCGAGAAGAAGAAGTTCTCAGCCGAGGATGCGCTCGATGCCATCGTCGTCGAGGCGTACCAGTCCGTCGCCCGCACACCCGATCTGTTGCCCGTTCTGAAGGAGAACGGCGTGGTCGACTCCGGCGCCTTTGGCTTTGCCATCTTCCTGGAGAACTTTGTTGCCGCTGCGCTCGGCCGCAGCACCGTTGTCGAGGATTTCTCCGCCACGTTTGATTCCGCCGGCTCTGCCCGTGACGCCGCTCTTGGCCGCGTTGAGATCGAGGCTAACGACGACTGGGAGGGCTCGGAGTTCCGTTACTGCAACGAGTTCCTTTTTAAGGCCGACGCCCCGTTTGACGAGGACGAGTGCCTTAAGTTCCTGGGCTCCATGGGCGACTGTGAGCTGCTCGTGGGCGCCTACCCCGATTACAAGATCCATGTGCACTCCAACACCCCCAACCTGGTGCTCGAGCATATGCTGCAGCTTGGTCAGATTTACGAGGTCTTTATCCACAACATGGAGATGGAGGCCCACGACCGTACCGCTAAGATTCACGAGGACCAGGAGAAGGCCGCCGAGCCCGCCAAGGCGCTGGGCTTTGTCGCCGTTGCCGCCGGTTCTGGCGAGGCCGACATCCTCAAGTCCCTCGGCGTCGACGTGATCGTGTCGGGTGGCCAGACCATGAACCCCTCGACTGCAGACCTGCTGGGCGCGGTGGACCAGGTCAACGCGACCTCAGTCATTATTCTGCCCAACAACGGTAACATCCGCATGGCTGCCGAGGCTGCCGCTTCTGCCTGCACCGACAAGAAGGTTGCCGTCGTTCCCACCAAGACCGTTCCGCAGGCCTTCTCCGCGCTGTTCGCGGTCCTGCCCGATTCCGAGCTCGAGGATGCCGTTGCCGCTATGGTCGACGCCATCAGCGAGGTCCGCGATGGCGAGGTCACCCGCGCCGTGCGCGACTCCAGCGCTTCCGACGGCTCGCCGATTCACTCCGGTGATGTCATGGGCATCATTGCCGGCTCCATCGACGTGGTCGGCTCCGACGTGAAGCAGGTCACGCTCGATTGCATCAACCGCATGCAGGAGGAAGAGGAGGGCGACGCGCTGACGATTCTCGCCGGCGAGGAGCTGTCCGATGAGGCCTTCCAGGAGATCGTCGACGCCATCGAGGAGGCTCAGCCCGACCTGGAGGTTGACGCCCATCGTGGCGAGCAGCCGCTCTATCCCGTGATCTTCTCGATCGAGTAGGCAACTGCCCATGTCCGAGCTGTGCTCCGTGCCGCGCGTCTCGGAGCGCTTTGCCCAGAGCAATGCGCTCGACGAGGATATCGCGCGACTCAAATATGTTTCGGGTAAACGTGAGGAGGCCCTTCGCCGTCTGGGAATTCGGACGGTGGGGGACCTCCTTCTCCATATTCCTCATCGATACCTCGACTTTACCCGTTCGTGGTCCATCGAGATGGCGCCCATCGGCACTGTGTGCACCATCATCGCCACGGTCGACCGCATCGTCCAAAAGCAGCCGCGTCCGCGTATGCAGGTGACCGAGGTCTCGCTTGTTGACGAGACGGGCGTGCTGCAGCTCGCCTTTTTCCGCCAGCCCTGGATTGCCCAGCAGCTTAAGCAGGGCGACCGCCTGGCCGTGATGGGCAAGGTCGAGTTTGCCTACGGCTTTAAGCAGATGGCCTCGCCGCACTTTGAAAAGCTCGAGGACGGGCGTGCCGCAGGCACCATCCTGCCGGTCCATTACGTGAGTGATGGCGTGAGCCAGGCGTGGATGCGCCGCATCGTAAGCGGCGCGCTCGAGGTCGTCGGCAATCCCTTTGATCCTATTCCTGCACGCTTGCGCGTCAAGCGCCGCCTGATGAGCAATGCCCGCGCACTGCGCTCAATCCATTTTCCATCGAGTATGGCCGAGCGCGACATCGCGCGTCGTCGCCTGGCATACGAGGAGTGCCTCTACCTGCAGCTGGCGCTGCGTCTGCGCAATGACGGCGGCCTGGTCGATGTGGTGCCCTATGCCCACACCGCGGGCGAGCACCTGGCCGCGCTCAAGCAGGCCCTGCCGTTTTCGCTGAGCGACGAGCAGGAGGCCGCGTTCCAGGATATCCTGCGCGATATGTGCGATGGTGGGCGCGTGATGAACCGCCTGCTGCTGGGCGATGTCGGTACCGGTAAGACCGCCGTTGCCGCCTGCGCGCTAGCTGTGGCTGCCGATAGCGGCACGCAGGCCTGCGTTATGGCGCCCACGGGCGTGCTGGCGCGCCAATATGCCGATAAGACCGGCCCTCTGCTCTCGCAGGCCGGCATGTCCTGGGCGCTTCTGACGGGTGCCACGCCGGCCTCAGAGCGCGAGCGCATCCATGCTCAGCTGAAATCGGGCGAGCTCGACGTCCTCTTTGGTACCCATGCGGTGCTTTCGGATGACGTTGCGTTCAAGCATCTGTCGCTCGTGGTCATCGATGAACAGCACCGGTTTGGCGTCGGCCAACGCAACGCGCTGCGCGCGAAGGGCCCGGGTGCCGATCTGCTCGTTATGACGGCGACGCCCATCCCGCGCACGTTGGCACTTTCGGTCTACGGCGATCTGGACACGAGCATCATCCGCCATCGGCCCGTCCCTGGCGCTGGCGTGACGACAAGCGTACTCACCGAGTCGAGCCGTGACCTCGCCTATGGAGCCATCCGCGAGGCGCATGAAAAGGGTCAGCAGGCCTACGTGATTTGCCCGCTCGTGGAGCCGAGTGATTCGGCCGATGAGCTGGAAGACGTGCCCGGTATTGCCCGCGACGATGAGGGCCGCGTAACCGTCCCCGTGCCGCTGCACGATACGGCGACCGAGCTCGATCGCCTGCGTTTGGCGTTGCCGGGTCTTGCCATCGAGCGCCTTCACGGCCGTATGCCAGCGGGGGAGAAGGACCAGGTTATCGATGCCTTTAAGCGTGGCGAGATTGACGTGCTCGTCTCGACTACGGTGGTCGAGGTGGGCGTCGACGTGCCCAACGCCACCGTCATGGTCATCGAGAACGGCGAGCGCTTTGGTTTGGCTGCCCTGCACCAGCTGCGCGGTCGCGTGGGCCGTGGCAGCGTGTCGGGCACGTGCCTGGTCATGACGCACTCCAAGGGCAACGGCGGCGCATCGGCGGCGCAAGACCGTCTCCAGTCGCTCGAAAAGACTTCGGACGGCTTTACGCTCGCCCAGATGGACCTGCGCCTGCGCCATGAAGGCGAGATCCTGGGTTATCGCCAGCATGGTGGCGTGACCCTGCGTTTTGTCGACCTGGATGCCGACGAGGAATTGATCGAGTGGGCCCATTTGGACGCGCTCGAGCTCTTGCGGTATGCTTGCAACCTTGACTCTGTGGCGACGCGTCCCTTGCGCGACGCGGTCGCCATGCGTTATCGACATATCTTTAAGGAGGTCAGCGGAGGATGAGAATCATCGGCGGCGAATGGCGCGGTCGTAAGATCGAGGAGCCCCGTGGTCGCGATGTCACCCGCCCCACGACTGATCGCGTACGCGAGGCGTGCGCATCTATGGTCATGTCGGCATTCGATTTCGATTTGGACGAGGTCCGTGTGCTGGACGCCTTTGGCGGCTCCGGTGCCTTAGGGTTAGAGATGCTCTCTCGTGGGGCCCGCTCACTCACCACGTTCGAGATCGATCGCAACGCCGCGCGGCTCATTACCAAGAATATCGAGTCGCTCTGCCGTGACCGCGCGCGTTGGCGCGTGGTCACGGGCGACATGCTGGCGAGTGCCTTGCGCGGTCGTGTACCGGGCGGCCCCTTTGATCTGGTCCTGCTCGACCCGCCCTATGCTTTTGGTGCCGAGCCGGTCGAGGAACTGCTGCAGAACCTGGCTCAGCATGGTCTGCTTGCAGCTGGCGCTTATGCCCTGTTTGAGCATGCCGCCGCCGATGCGGGCGCGCATCCGGCAGGCTTTGAGACTGTACGTGAGAAGCGCTACGGCATTACCTCGGTCGACCTGCTTCGTTGGGTCGACGATAACGATGGTGAAGGCGACAGCGCCGGCGCAAATGCCGAGAACAACGATGCCACGACGTTTCAGGAGGACGCCCATGAATGACACCATAAACCGCGTGATCGTCCCGGGCACCTTCGATCCCATCACGTTTGGCCATATCGATGTGATCCGTCGCGCCCGCCGCATCTTTCCCAGCGTGATCGTCGCTGTTGCCGAGTCGCAGGGTAAAAACGGCGTGGGCACCACGTTTATGCTCGATGAGCGCGTGGCGCTGGCCCGCGAGGCGCTCGGTGATATCGACGGCGTCGAGGTCCTGCCCTTTACCGGCCTCTTGGTCGACTTCGCTCGTGAGCAGGGGGCGGGGGCCGTGGTCAAGGGTCTGCGCGCCATGACCGACTTTGAATATGAGCTGCAGCAGGCCGACCTTAACTATCGTCTGGATAGCGAGCTGGAGTCCATCTTTGTCATGAGTGCGCCGCAGTACGGCTATATCTCGAGCTCGGTTGTTCGCCAGATCGCCTCGCTCGGCAGCGATGTATCGACGTTTGTCCCGTCCAACGTGGTCGAAGCGCTCAAACATCGCTTTTCGTGACGTTTCTTATTGCCTGGTGGCATGTGGTAAACTAGCACGATGATATGTTACCTATGAAAGGAGACCGGATGCCGGGCGAGAATTTTCCTGGCGATAGGATCGTCAGCTTGGTCGATGAGCTCGAAGGGCTGATCGAGGAAGCCAAGCCGCCTTTCGGCAAGAACGCTCAGTTCAAGGTCATCGACGCCGACGTGTTCTTCAACATCCTCGACGAGATCCGTATGAGCTATCCCGAGGAGTGGCAGAAGTCCCGCCGTATCCTTAAGGAGCGCGAGGAGCTTATGGCTTCCGCCGCCGCTCAGGCCGATTCCATCATCGCCGACGCTCAGCAGCAGGCTCTCACCATTGCCGGTGAGCAGGAGATCGTCCGCCTTGCGCAGCAGCAGGCCGACGACATCCGCGATCGTGCCCAGCAGTACGAGCGCGAGACGCGTTATGCTGCCGAGGACTACGCAGAGCAGGTCTTTACGCACCTGGAGGAGAACCTCAAGAGCCTGACCGGCACCGTTACCCGTTGCCGTCAGCAGCTCAACGAGGGTGCCGCCCAACAGAATGGTCAGTGGTAATGGCTGAGTTCCCGAGCGTTACCGTCGATCTTTCCGAGCAACTCGAGTTTCCTGGAGATTCGTATCCGCTGACCGGTAAGGTCGATGTCGCCACCTACACGGTGGGCGAGAAGGAGTACCAGCTTCAGGACGGCATCGACTACGACGTTGTCTTTACCAATGCCGGTACCGGTGTCTTGCTCACGGGCATGGTCCGCGCGCACGCCACCGGCGAGTGCGACCGTTGCCTGGAGCCCGCCTCGTTTGATATCGCCGGCGAGATCGAGGAGTTCTACCTCTTTGAGGAGCCCGAGGATCCCGAGGCCTACGAGGACGGCTACGAGCTCCTGGGTGAGGACCGCATCGTCGATCTGGGTGAGCCCATCAATGACGCGGTCGTTATGGACACGCCGTTTGTGGTGCTCTGCAAGCCCGATTGTCGCGGTCTGTGCCCCACTTGCGGTTGCAATCTCAACGTGGAGCAATGTGATTGTGCTGCCCAAGCCGAGGCCGAATGGGCCGAAGCCACGGAAAATCCATTTGCAGCGTTGAAGAATCTCAAGCTCGATGAGTAAAACTGTGGTAGTATTGCTACTTGCGCGTAATCGCCACACTGGATAGTTCATAAGGAAGGTCACTATGCCCGTACCTAAACAAAAGCAGGGTCGTATCCGCACTCACACCCGTCGTTCCGCCAACATGAAGATCTCGGCTGCGGCTCAGTCCACGTGCCCCCGTTGCGGCGCTGTTAAGCTTCCGCACCACGTGTGCCCCAGCTGCGGTTTCTACAAGGACCGCGAGGTTATCGTTACCGAGTAACGGTATACTCTGGATGCGATGCCGTTCCAAATGGAACCACAATGGCCGGCTCAATGAGTCGGCCATTTTTGTATAAGGAGCATGTATATGAGTAACGTTCGCGTTTGTGTAGACGTTGTGGGCGGAGACGAGAAACCTCAGGTCGTTCTCGATGGTATCGAGGCTGCGCTTGCCGCCGATCCCGATATCGAGGTCTTGGCAGCTGGCCCCGCCGAAATCGTCAATCCCTTTGCAGCTTCCCACGCACGTGTTGAGGCCCTTGAGGCGCCCGACGTTATCGCCATGGATGACGATCCCATTCGCGCCGTGATGACCAAGCGTAAGTCGTCGATCGTGCTTTCTTGCCGCGCCATTAAGAAGGGCAACGCGGATGCGTTCTTCTCTGCCGGCTCCACCGGCGCCATGACGGCCGCTGCCACAGCCTACGTGACGCCGTTTAGGTATCAGGCCGAAGGCAAGAAGCAGCCGGTGCGCCCCTGTCTGACCAATGCGCTGCCCAATCGCGCCGGCGGTCTGACGGTGTTGTGCGACATGGGTGCCAACCCTGATGTCGAGGTTGACGATATGGTGCGTTTTGCTCAGATGGGTAGCGCCTATGCCCGCGTCGTCCTGGGTATCGAGCATCCCCGCGTGGGCCTGCTTGCCAACGGCACCGAGGACGAGAAGGGCTCCAACTTTACCAAGGCCTGCTTCCCGGCCATGAAAGCCGCCGTTCCCGGCTTTGTTGGTAACTGCGAGGGAACGGACATCACCTCGGGTAACTTCGATGTCATCGTTGCCGATGGCATGTCGGGCAATATTGCGCTCAAGGCCACCGAGGGCGCTGCCAAGTTTTTGCTGCGGGAGCTCAAGGGTGTCTTTATGTCTTCGCTCGGCACCAAGATTGCCGCGCTGCTCATCAAAAAGCAGATGCGCGAGATTAAGGCCAAGCTCTCTGGCGACGCCAAGGGCGGCGCGATTCTTCTGGGCCTGCGCGGCGTGGTCCTGATCGGCCATGGCGCCACCTCAGTCGAGGCTGTCAAAAACGGTACGCTCGCGGCGGCCGAAGCCGTGCGCGCCGGGCTGGTCGAGAATGTCGCCAACTCTATGGACGGTATCGTTTTATAAGAGCGAGTTAGGGCGCTGTTATGTGCTTCGCGGCGCACGTCGTGGGGTAGAATCAGAACCGTGTCTTGGTACCGCCCGGGCGGTACCATTCTTTTGGTATTCATGCACTATGAGAGGAAGCGCTATGGACCGCTCCGAAATCTTCGACAAGATCGCCGAGGTCGCTGCTGACGTTCTGGGCGTCGATGTTGCCGAAATTAGCGATGAGACCACCTTTGACGACCTCGATGCCAACTCGCTCGAGCGCCTGCAGCTGGTTACGGCTATCGAGGACGAGTTCAACCTCGAGATCGATGACGAGACTCTGCTCTCGCTCAACTCTGTCGCCGACGCCGTCGACGCTATCGAAGCTGCCAAGGAGGCCTAAGTCTTGGCTTTATCCGAACGACTTACGCGCGCCCAGGAGATTCTGGGCCATGAGTTCAATGACAAGGTGCTGCTGCGCGCGGCCCTTACGCATCCCTCGGCAGTCGAGGGCCAGCCGGTTTCTGCCAGCTATGAGCGCCTTGAGTTCTTGGGCGATTCCATTTTGGGTGCTGTGGTCGCACGCTCCCTGTTTGAGTCCTATCCGGAGTTTGACGAGGGCAAGCTCACGCGCCTGAAGGTGTCGCTTGTCTCGGGCGCTACGCTATCCGAGGTTTCTCACGAGCTGGGCATCGACGACATCATCATCTTTGGTGCCTCCGAGACCGGTACCGGTGCGCGCGGCCTGCATTCGGCGCTCGAGAACGTCTATGAGTCGCTCGTGGGCGCACTGTACCTGGATGCCGGCTGGGACGTTGCGGCGGAGTTTATCCATCGTACGCTTAAGCCGCATTTGGCTTCCGAGCGCGCCGAGCATCCCGCGAACCCCAAGTCGTTTTTGCAGGAGTGCGTGCAAGCCGACGGTCACGAGCCCCCGGCGTATAAGCTCGTTGGCTCCGAGGGCCCGGCGCATGCGCCCACCTTTACCGCCGTGGTGTTGATCGATGGTATTCGTCAGGGTCGCGGCTCCGGCTCCTCAAAGAAGGAAGCCGAGGGAGCCGCCGCGCTCGAAGCGCTCGACCGCATGGGTTACACCACCAACGGCGTGATTCTGAATAAGAAGCACGTGTAAGCGAGGAACCGTGTATCTCAAGTCCCTCACGCTCAAAGGGTTCAAGTCGTTTGCCGACCGCGCCCATATGACGTTTGAGCCGGGCCTGACCGTCATCGTCGGTCCCAACGGCTCGGGAAAATCGAACATCTCCGACTCCATCCTGTGGGTCCTGGGCGAGCAGAGCGCCAAGCAGTTGCGCGGCCAGGCCATGGAGGATGTCATCTTCTCGGGCTCGTCAGCGCGCAAGCCGGTGGGTGTCGCCGAGGTCACACTGGTGCTCGATAACTCGGACCATATGTTGCCCGTCGATTTTGACGAGGTCGCTATCACTCGTCGCATGTATCGCTCGGACGAAAGCGAGTACCTCATCAACTCGAGTCCGTGCCGCCTGATGGACATTCAGGACATCCTGCACGATTCGGGCCTGGGTAAGGATACGCATTCCATTATTAGCCAGGGCAAGCTCGACGCCATTTTGCAGAGCCGCCCCGAGGAGCGCCGCGCCCTCATCGAGGAGGCCGCCGGCATCTCCAAGCACAAGCGCCGCAAAGAGCGTGCGCTCAAAAAGATTAAGTCGATGGACGAGCACCTGACGCGTGCCCGCGACATCAATAAGGAAATCGCCCGTCAGCTGCGACCGCTGGAGCGTCAGGTCGATCGCGCGCGCAAGTACAAAGAGCTGTCCTCGCGCGCGAATGAGCTTACGCAGATGCTGGCCGTTGACGAGCTGCGTTCGCTGCAGTCGCAGTGGAACGACCTGGAGAGCCGCTCCAAAGAGGGCGCGGCCGAGCTTGAGCTTGCGCAGTACCGCTTGGGCGAAAAGGAGCGCGAGCTCGAGAAGCTCCAGGTTATGCTCGAGGAAAAGGGCCTGTTTGTGGGCGATCTGGGCGAGCAGCGCCGCCATATGCAAGATGTGGTCGGCCGCATTAACTCCGACATGCGCCTGCTCGAGGAAAAAGGCCACAACATGGTGTCGCGCCTGTCTGACATGCGCGGTCAGATCTCGAGCTCCGAGCATCAGCGTCGTCGCGTGGTCGAGGAGCTCGAGGACGCACGTGCGCAGCTTGAGGAAGTGACCGGCGCGCATATGCAGGCCCAGGAGGACGTTGACGCCGCCGGTCCTGCCGCCGCCGAGCTCCACGAGCGCCGCGTGGCGCTCGATAATCAGATTTCGCAGCTCACGCGCGAGCAGCGCGATGTGCAGCGTGTAGCCGATAACGCCGCGCTCGAGCTCGCCAAGGTGAAGGACTCGCTGAGCAATGCCGAGGTCGAGGATAACATGTATGCCTCGCGCCTGGAGCAGATTGACGAGCAGCTCGAGGAGGTCACGACCTCGCTCGAGAGCCGTCGCGACCGCGCCGAGGAGCTTGAGGGCGCTCTTGAGGAAGCGCGCCAGGCTCAGGTCGATGCGCGTGAGGCCGCCGAGGCGGCACGCGCGGCCCTGAAGGACCTGCGTGCCCGCGAGAGTGAGGCGCGCAACAAGCTGTCCGAGGTGCGCTCGGAGCTTGCCAGCCAAAAGAAGCTTGATGCCCGCATGGCCGACAGCTCGCCGCTCGTGAGCCGTCTGGTGGGTGCGCTGGGCGACGATGTCTTGGGTCGTCTGGGCGACGTGCTGGAGGCCCCGCGCGAGCTTGAGGGCCTGGTTGAGCAATTGCTCGCCGGCGATATCGATGCGCTGCTGTTTGATGATGCCGCCACGCTTGAGCGTGCCGGTCGTGCGGCTCTGGACCAAAAGAAGGCCTCGGGCGAAGCACTGCTGGTGGCGCGCGGCGTGAGCGGCTCTACCGCCGCTGAGGGCGCTGCCGGTACCCGCCTGGTTGATCGTCTGTCCGTGCGCGCAGGCTACGGACCCGTCGTCGAGGCGCTGCTCGGCGGCTATTACGTCGTTGACGATCTTGCTGCCGCGCTGTCGGCGCCGGTCGTTGAAGGCGTGACTTACGTGACCCCCGATGGCGCCCGCGTCGCCTGCGGCGGCCTGGTGCGCGTGGGGCTTGATGCCGGCGAGGCTTCGGGTGCCTTGGAGTGCAAGCGCCGCATCCGTGAGCTCGAGGGCCTGGAACCCGATCTGGCTGCCATCTTTGAGCATGCTTCGGACCAAGTCGTTGAGGCCAACGCTGCCGTCGAGGAGGCCCGTGCCGCCGAGGGCGATGCCGCCGGTGAGATCGCCCGTCTTGAGGGTGAGCGCCGCTCGCTGCTTTCCGAGATCGGCCGCTTGGAGCAAAGCGTCAACAATGCCGAGGTCGAGCGCGTGCGCATCTCCAAGCGCCGCGAGCAGGCCTCCGAAGCCGTTCGCGCTGCGCGCCCGCGGGTTGATGAGCTCACCCGTTCGCGTGACGAGGCCCGTGCGCAGGCAAGCGATCTGGGCTTGCAGATTGCCGAGGCCAACGACGAACTCGACCGCGTTCGCCGTGACGATTCCGAGGCTGCCGGCAAGCTCGCCGACGCCAAGGTTCGCCTAGCCCAGACGAGTGAACGCCTGCGTTCGCTGAAGGGCCGCGTGCCCGACCTGGAGCATCGTCTTGAGGGCATCGACCGTCGTATCCGCGGAACACGCCAGGCTTCGCGCTCGCTCGAGCTGCTGCGCCTGCGCGTCGATCCCATGCACGAACGCTATTCTGCCCTGTTGGAACGCGCGTCGGATTGGGCAGCGCGCCTGCGTGACCAGGCCTCTCTGGAGGAGGCGGACTCTGCTTCGCTCAAGAAGACCATCGAGGATGCCAAGGCAGAGGTTGCCCGCGCTAAGGAGCGAGTCGATACCGCCTCCGCCACGCAAAACGAGTTCAAGGTCGCGCGTGGCAAGCTCGAGGTGCAGGTAGAGGCCGCCATTAAGGCCATTACCGCCGATGGCACGACGGTGCTCGAGGAAGCGCTCATGCTTCCGGCGCCCAAAGACCGCGATGCCGCCGAGCGCGAACTCAACCAGCTTGTGCGCCAGATCAACAACCTTGGTCCCGTTAACCAAGTTGCCATGGAGGAGTACGAGCAGCTCAAGCGCCGCGTCGACTACATCGAGGAGCAGCTGGCCGATC
This sequence comes from Collinsella sp. CLA-ER-H2, assembly GCF_040092405.1. Classification (NCBI taxonomy): domain Bacteria; kingdom Bacillati; phylum Actinomycetota; class Coriobacteriia; order Coriobacteriales; family Coriobacteriaceae; genus Collinsella; species Collinsella sp. CLA-ER-H2. The sequence continues at coordinate 38,467 of NZ_JBBNLO010000007.1, read as the reverse complement.
TGGAGAGCGCGCGCAAGGCGCTCACCAAGATCACGGTGGCCATTGATCGCAAGATGCGGAAGGCCTTCCTGGTGACGTTTGAGAAGGTCGACGCGAACTTCCGCGAGATCTTCGCTATGCTCTTCCCGGGCGGCCAGGCTCATCTGGAGATGACCGATCCCGAGCATCCTGCCGAGACGGGTATCGAGGTCGTGGCGCAGCCGCGCGGCAAGCGCATCACCAAGATGATGCTCATGTCGGGCGGCGAGAAGAGTCTGACGGCGCTCGCCCTGCTCTTTGCTGTGTATCGCACGCGCACGGTGCCGTTCTATGTGCTGGACGAGGTCGAGGCGGCGCTCGATGACGCCAACCTGTCCAAGCTCATCGGCGCGCTCGATGTGTTGCGTTCCGATACGCAGCTCTTGGTTATCTCGCATCAGCGCCGTACTATGGAGGACGCTGACGTCCTCTATGGCGTCTCGATGCAAGCCGACGGCGTCAGTCGCGTCGTCTCGCAAAAACTCGATCGCGAAACCGGAAAGGTCGTGAATGCATAATGGGATTCTTCGATGCTCTCTCGCGCGGACTTGAGCGCAGCCGCGAGGCCCTCAACGAGGTCTTCTACTTTGGCGGCGAGGTCGACGAGGATTTTTGGGAGGACCTGGAGGACACCCTCGTCATGGGTGACATGGGCGCCGAGGTCGCCATAAAGGTCTCCGATGACCTGCGTGATGCCGCGGCTAAGAAGAACCTCAAGACCGCCCCGCAACTCCGTCGCGCCCTGGCCGAGCAGCTTGAGCAGCACTTTGTGCCCATCGAGCGCGATCCGTTCTCCGATACGCCGAGCTGCGTGCTGTTTGTGGGCATCAACGGTGCCGGCAAGACCACGACGGTCGGTAAGATCGCGAGCGCCATGGCTGCCCGCGGCAAGAACGTGGTGATCGGTTCGGCCGACACCTTCCGCGCCGCCGCCATCGAGCAGCTTGATGTGTGGGGCCAGCGCGCCGGCGTTCCCGTCATCAAGCGCGATCGCGGCTCCGACCCGGCAAGTGTTTGCTACGACGTGCTCGACGAGGCCGATAAGCGCGGCAGCGACCTGGTGCTCATCGATACCGCCGGCCGTCTGCACACGAGCCCTGAGCTCATGCGCGAGCTTGCCAAGGTTGTCAATGTGACCCGTAAGCGCGCCGCCAATATGGCCGCCGGTCCCATGCCGGTTTCGGTCGTGCTTGTGATCGACGCCGCGACGGGCCAAAACGGTCTGAACCAGGCGCTCGAGTTTAACGAGGCGCTGGGCCTGGACGGTATTATCATGACAAAGCTCGACGGCACGGCAAAGGGCGGTATCGCCATGGCCGTGGCCGAGAAGCTCAAGCTTCCCATCCTGCGCATCGGCGTGGGCGAGCAGGTCGATGACCTGCAGGAGTTTAATGCCAAAGATTTCTGCCGCGCCCTGGTGGGCGAGTCCAACTAAGGAGTGACTAGTGTTTGATTCTCTGAGCGATCGCCTCAACGACACATTTGACCGCCTGCGCGGCAAGGGTAAACTGACCGAGGCCGATATCACCTCTGCCATGCGCGACATTCGCATGGCGTTGCTCGAGGCCGACGTCAACTTTAAGGTCGTCAAGGAGTTTGTCGCCAAGACCAAGGAGCGCTGCATGACCGCCGAGGTCATGGAGTCGCTGTCGCCGGCGCAAAACGTCGTCAAGATCGTGCTCGACGAGCTTACCGAGATGCTCGGTTCCACCGAGAGCAAGCTCGTCTTTAGCAACCGCATCCCCAATGTCATCATGCTCGTGGGCCTGCAGGGCTCCGGTAAGACTACGGCAGCCGTAAAGCTGGCTTATCTGCTCAAGAAGCAGGGTCGCTCGCCGCTGCTCGCCGCGTGCGACGTCTACCGCCCCGCCGCTGCCGACCAGCTGGCCACGCTTGGCGGCGAGATCGGCGTGCCGGTCTTCCGCGGTGACGGCGCGCACCCGGTCGATATCGCCAAGGGCGCCATCCAGGAGGCCGTTGACCACCTGCGCGACGTGGTCATCGTCGATACCGCCGGTCGCCTGCAGATCGACGAGCAGATGATGCAGGAGGCCGTGGACATCAAGAAGGCCGTCAAGCCCGATCAGGTGCTGATGGTCGTCGATGCCATGACCGGCCAGGATATTGTCAACGTGGTCTCGACCTTCGCCGAGCGCACCGACTTTGACGGCGTGATCATCTCCAAGCTCGACGGCGATGCCCGCGGCGGCGGCGCGCTTTCCGTGCGCCAGGTGACCGGTAAGCCCATCAAGTTCGTGAGCATGGGCGAGAAACCCGATTCGTTGGAGCCGTTCTATCCCGATCGTATGGCCAAGCGCATTCTGGGCATGGGCGATGTTGTCGGCATCATCGAGAAGGCCCAGGAGGCAGCCGACGCCGAGCAGCTCGAGGCTGCCGAGCGTATGCTGCGCGAGGGTTTTACCATGAACGACATGCTCGACCAGATGAAGGCCGTCAAGAAGATGGGCGGCATGAAGGGCATTCTGGGCATGCTTCCCGGTGGTCAGCGCGCGCTCAACCAGATGGGCGGCAACCTGGACGAGGGCATCTTTGACAAGAACGAGGCCATCATCATGTCGATGACCAAGGAGGAGCGCCTGCGTCCCTCTATTATCAACGGACAGCGTCGCGCGCGTATCGCCAAGGGCGCCGGCGTGACCCCCACCGAGGTCAATAGCCTTATGAAGCAGTGGGGCGAGATGAACAAGATGATGGGCCGCATGCGCACGATGGCCAATCAGGCGCAGGCCGGCGGCAAGAAGGGCAAAAAGGGCAAGAAGGGCAAAAAGATGCGCATGCCCAATATCCCCGGTCTGGACGCTATGGGTCTGGGCGGCATGGGTGGCCTGGGTACGGGCGGTCCCAAGTCAGATATGGAGCTGCTGCGCCAGATGGAAGCGCAGATGCGCAATAAGAAGTAACGGCTTGATTGAGTCGTGTATGGCGAAGGCCGCCTGGATGGTATTCCAGGCGGCCTTCGCCGTTTGTTCGCTGGTTGTCGCACGCGTGGAAGCGCGTTCTCGACGAGGTGCTTGCCGCTAGTGGCATCCGCAGCCTTCGTGCCCGTCATGGTCGTGGTGACCGTGGCAGCCGCAGGACTCGCCATGCTCGTGGATGTGCTCGTGATCATGTCCATGGCAGTCGCAGGTGGCCTCGCCGTTCTGTGCGAGCGTGCCGGCAATGAGGGCCTCGACGCAGGCATCGCAGCTGCCCTGGGCGCCCGCATAGACCGTGATGCCGGCTTGGGCAAGCGCGTTGATAGCGCCGCCGCCGATACCGCCGCAAATGAGCGTGTCAACGCCACCGTTGGCAAGCAGGCCCGCCAAGGCGCCGTGGCCGGTGCCGCCGGTGCCTACGACCTGCTCGTTGAGCACCTTGCCATCCTGGATGTCGTAGATCTTGAACTGCTCGCTGCGGCCAAAGTGCATAAAGATGTTGCCGTTGTCGTACGTCGTTGCCACCCTCATGGTGCCGACCTCCTTTGCTGGCCATGCGGCCGTCGTCGTGGCGATGGGGGAGTACGCGATATTGCCGCCCTCGATGACGAGCGCTCGTCCGTTGACCAGCGCGTTTGCCACCTTGCGATGCGCGCGACTGCTGATTGCCGCCACCGTGGCGCGGGCGATGCCCATGTGCAGGGCGACGGCCTCCTGATTGAGGCCCTCCAGATCGCACAGGCGCAGCACCTCAAGCTCGTCGACGGTCATGTCGATGGCATCACCGCTGGCCAGGCCATCGGGGGTAAAGCCGCGGTATTCGGGGATGATCCCGACGCGGCGCAGTTTTTCGCGTCTTCCTGCCATGCACACTCCTTATCTGACATATGTCAACAATAGGATAACGCGTTAGTCGTTGGGCGCAAGGCATTTCTGTCATATGTCAGAAAAAGGCTAAGATGCCTCGTTGCCGCATGCGGAGCCGCGCTGCCGTGCATTGCGTGTGCCGGACTAAGTGTCCAATTCGACACTCGCGCGCCTGGGCTACAATAAATCTCGCTTATAGGCGACTGACAGGAGGGTCAATGAGCAAAGCTGATCAGCAGTTTGTAACCATGTGCCGCGATATCTTGGACCATGGCACCACCACCGAGGGCCAAAAGGTCCGTCCGGTGTGGGAGGACGGCACCCCTGCCTATACCATTAAAAACTTTGGTGTCACGGCGCGCTATGATCTGCGCGAGGAGTTCCCCGCGCTCACCCTGCGTCGTACGGCGCTTAAGTCTGCCATGGACGAGATTCTGTGGATCTATCAAAAGAAGTCCAATAACGTGCATGATCTCAACAGCCATATCTGGGATGAGTGGGCCGATGAGACCGGTTCCATCGGTAAAGCCTACGGCTATCAGATTGGTCAGAAGAGCCATTACGTCGAGGGCGACTTCGACCAGATGGACCGTGTGCTGTACGACCTTAAGCACACGCCGTATAGTCGCCGCATTATTACCAATACGTACGTGTTTAGCGATCTGTCCGAGATGCACCTTTATCCGTGCGCCTATAGCGTGACCTATAACGTGACGCAGCGTCCTCAGGACGACAAGCCGACGCTCAACATGATTCTCAACCAGCGCAGCCAGGACATTTTGGCCGCGAACAACTGGAACGTGTGCCAGTACGCCATTTTGCTGATGATGGTCGCGCAGTCGGTCGATATGATTCCCGGTGAGCTGCTGCACGTGATCGCCGACGCCCATATCTATGATCGTCATGTCGATATCGTCCGCGAGCTTATCGAGCGTCCGCAGTTTGCGGCACCCAAGGTAACGCTCAACCCCGATGTGCATGACTTCTATGCGTTTACGACCGATGACCTGATCGTCGAGGGCTATGAGCACGGCCCGCAGGTCAAGAACATTCCCATTGCGGTGTAGGTGGTGCTCATGACGTGTAAGCTATCTGCTATCGTCGCCGTGTGTGACGATTGGGGCATTGGGTGCGAGGGCGACATGGTGGTGTCCAATCGCGCCGATATGCGCCATTTTGTGGCCTGCACCAAGGGCTGCCCGGTTATCATGGGACGCAAGACGCTGCTGAGTTTTCCCGGCGGACGACCGCTCAAGAATCGCCGCAATATCGTGCTCACCCGCGACGAGAGCTTTGCTGCCGAGGGCGTCGACGTGGTGCATAGCATCGACGAAGCGCTCGCCGCGGTAGCCGATGAACCCGTTGCGTGGGTGATTGGCGGCGGCGAGGTATATCGACAGTTTTTGCCGTATTGCGTGGAGGCCGAGGTTACGCATGACCATTGCGTGCATGACGTGGACACGTACTTTCCCGACTTGGATGCCGATCCCGCGTGGGAGATTGCGCGGCGTGGCGGTGTTGCCACGATTGCCGCGGGCGAGGGTGACGAGGGTCTCGATTATGAGTTCGTGACGTATCGTCGCGTTGAGGCGTAAATCGTCTGGCGTGAACGGTATCATCGGGTTATTTGAATGCATGGGGCGGCGCTTAGCGTCGCCTCGTTTGGTATAGATGTGCTGTAAAGAAAGGTGCGGGCTGGCTCTATGACTGATGCCGTTGAGGTGCTGCGAATCGATTCGCTCGAGGACGAGCGGCTCGATGCCTACGTGCGACTGACCGAGCGCGAGCTGCGTTGCGTGCTGGAGCCACAGAAGGGCATCTTTATTGCGGAGAGCGCCAAGGTTATCGAGCGTGCGGTGCGTGCTGGATACGAGCCGGTGAGTTTTCTTTTGGGCGAGCGCTGGCTCGACCAGATGATGCCGCTGTTTGACCAGCTTGTCGTGCGCGAGGGAGCGGGTCCGGTTCCCGTGTTCGTGGCCTCCATGGAGCTCATGGAGCAGTTGACGGGCTTTAACGTGACGCGCGGCGCGCTGGCGGCGTTCCGTCGCCCGCGTCAGATTCCGGTTGATGAGTTCTTGGGCGGCGTCGTCGAGGCGGCGGGGGGTCGTCCGGTGCGCGTGTGCGTGCTTGAGGGTATTGTTGATCACACCAATGTTGGCGCGATTTTCCGCTCGGCTGCCGCATTGAACGTTGACGGTATTTTGGTCAGCCCGACGTGCTGCGACCCGCTGTACCGTCGCTCGGCCCGCGTGAGCATGGGCACCGTGTTTCAGGTGCCGTGGACGCGCATTGGCAGCGAGGCTCGTGTGTGGCCGCATGATGGTCTGAGCGCGTTGCACGATGCCGGTTTTTCGTGTGCCGCTATGGCGTTGACGGACGATTCCGTATCGCTGGACGATCCCGTGCTGCAGGAGATTGATCGCTTGGCAATCTTTATGGGTACCGAGGGTGCCGGCTTGGGCGCCAAGACCATTGCCGGCTGTGACCACGCGGTGCGCATTCCGATGGCGCACGGGGTCGATTCGCTTAACGTGGCCGCGGCGAGCGCCGTCGCCTTTTGGCAGCTGTGCCCGCACGTGAGCAATGAGTATCACTACCAGCCGGGTTTGTATCACTAGGCAGATATTTCGCACCTGGCTCTGATTCGGGGTGTTTCGGTCGACGCCAGTCGGTGCTAAGCTGATATTGGCTTTGGTCTTAAATTGCCGTTTTGTTGTTTAACATACGTTGGCGGGGAGGGCGTGTGGCTAAGAAATCTACGGCTATCGATGTAACGCAGGGTGTCATTTGGCAACAGCTGCTGTCGCTGTGCGTCCCCATCTTCTTTAGTTCGTTTTTTCAACAGGCTTACACGCTTATCGGTACGTATATCGTCGGTCAGTTTGGCGGCAAGCTCGCGCTGGGTGGCATTCAAGCCACGATGGTGCTCACCGAGCTCTGCATTGGCTTTTGCGTTGGCGTCGGCGCCGGCTGCGCGGTCATTACCGGTCAGTATTTTGGCCAGCACGATGATGAACGACTGAGTCGTTCGGTTCATACGGCCATGACGCTCGCGCTGGTGGGCGGTATCGTCTTCTCCATTCTCGGCATAGTGTTCGTTGAGCCCATGCTGGTGCTTATGAACACGCCGCATGAACTATTGGCCGAGGGTGTGGCCTATGCTCGCTGTTATTTTGCCGCGATGGTTGCGGCACTGCTGCTGAATATGGGAACCGCACTGCTGCGTGCCGTGGGCGACACGCGCGGGCCCGCCGTGATCATTGCCTCTGGCTGCCTTGTTAACGTGGTGCTGGATATCATCTTTGTCGCTGTGTTGCATATGGAGGCGCTGGGCTGCGGCATCGCAGTGGCGCTGACCATTTGCTCCAATGCAACGATGATCGTGTTGCGCATGATTCGCGCTCCGGGTGCATGGCGTCTTTCGCTGTCTAAGCTCGGTATCGATCGCGGTATTTGCAAGAGTATGATCTCGTGTGGTCTGCCACTCGGTTTTCAATCGGCTGCCTATTCGATCTCGAACGTGCTGATCCAGGTGTCGGTTAATTCGTTTGGCGCCGATGTCACGACTGCTTGGGGTCTATCTGGGCGCCTGGATGGCATTATCTGGATGGTGACCGAGGCGCTCGGCGTATCGATCACTACGTTCTCGGCGCAGAACTTTGGCGCGCGCAACTACGAGCGCATGCGCAAGGGCTACCATACGTCGCTCGTGCTGTCGTTTATGCTCATTGGTGGCCTGTCTGCCGTGCTGCTGGTGTTCTCGGGCCCGCTGTCGCGTTTGTTTGTCGACGATGCTTCGATTTCGGCGTACACCACGACCATCCTCCATTTCATTGCGCCGTTCTATGCGATTTTCTCGATTATCGAGAACGCCTCGGGTTCCATCCGCGGCGCCGGCGTGAGTCTGCAGCCTATGATGCTCACCATCTTTGGCACCGTCGTACTCAGAGTGATTTGGGTGTTTGCGATCATGCCCTTCGATCCGTCGCTCGAGCATCTACTGCTGGTCTACCCCGTAACCTGGCTCATCACCGCAACCATGTTCACCATCTACCACCACAGCGGCAACTGGCTAGGTCGCGCCACCGCCTAGCTCATCCGTCGGATACCCCTGATAAGTTGCGGTGAAATAGTTCCTGAAAAGCCCTTGCGGACCGTCAAACAAGTACTATTCCACCGCAACTTCCTTATGAGCTGTAGGTGTTGGCGGAAAACGAATCAATTAGTATTCGATGCCTTGGCGGGCTAGGAGGCCTTCGTCGAAGTAGTGTTTGATGGGACGCATTTCGGTGACTAAGTCCGCGAGGTCGGCCAACGGCAGCAGCCCGCGGCCGGTGAGCACGAGCTCCGTGGTGGCGGGCTTTATCGCAATCAGTTCCTCGACATCCTCTCGCGCCCCAAAGCAGCCGTCGTCTTGCCCTTGCCGTCGCCTGTATAGATTTGAACCTTGCCGACTTACAGTGATGCCATCTCTGTCCTTTCGTGCCCGGCGTCGGTTTATCGTCGCTCGGGTTGGGTATTCTAGAAACCATTATCAACCCCAGTAGATGGAGTTCAAGCAGATGGAGATGGATGACAACAAGCGTAGACGGAATATGATCCTCTACGTGCTCATCGCCTTCGTCGTCTACCTCGTGCTCTCGACCGTTCTGTTCCCCAACATCGGTCACACGCAGCAGATTACGAAGACCGATTACTCGACGTTTGTCAAAGCGCTCGATAAAAAGAGCGTCGACAAGGTCGAGTACAACACGGACGATTACTCGATTTATTACACCAAGAAGGGCGAGGACGAGAACATCGCCTACAAGACGACCGGTGTGCCGAATGACGCGGGCTTTACCGATCGCGTGCTTGAGTCTGGCGCTTCGCTGGAGTCGGTCGTTCCCGATAAAAACTCGGGTTTGATGACCTACTACCTGCTCACACTCATTCTTCCCATGGCGATTTTCTTCCTTATCGGTTGGTGGCTCAACCGCCGCATGAAGAAGGCTATGGGCGATGACGGCCCGTCGATGAACTTTGGCGGCGGCGGTTTTGGCGGCGGCGGACTGGGTAAGTCCGGCGCGCGCGTGATCGCCTCCAAGGACGTGGGCGTGACCTTTAAGGACGTCGCCGGTCAGGAAGAGGCCAAGGAGTCTCTCAAGGAGGTCGTCGACTTTCTGGAGAAGCCGCAGCGCTACGAGGAGATCGGCGCCAAGCTGCCGCGTGGTGCTCTCCTTGTTGGCCCTCCGGGTACCGGTAAGACCCTGCTTGCCAAGGCTGTTGCCGGCGAGGCCGGTGTTCCGTTCTTTAGCATTTCGGGCTCTGAGTTCGTTGAGATGTTTGTCGGTCGCGGCGCTGCTAAGGTTCGTGACCTGTTTAAGCAGGCCAAGGAAAAGGCACCGTGTATCGTCTTTATCGATGAGATCGATACCATCGGTAAGAAGCGCGATGGCGGCGGCTTTAGCGGCAACGACGAGCGCGAGCAGACGCTCAATCAGTTGCTGACCGAGATGGATGGCTTCGATAACCACAAGGGTATCGTTGTCCTTGCTGCCACCAACCGCCCCGACAGTCTCGATCCCGCTCTACTGCGCCCCGGTCGTTTTGACCGCCGCATCCCCGTCGAGCTGCCCGATCTGACCGGCCGCAAGAACATCCTCGAGCTGCATGCCAAGAGCGTGAAGACCGAACCGCCGATCGACCTGACCGCGATTGCCCGCGCCACGCCCGGTGCCTCGGGCGCCGACCTGGCCAATATCATCAACGAGGGAGCCCTGCGCGCCGTTCGCGAGGGTCGCAAGCGTGCAACCCAGGACGACTTCGAGGAGTCGGTGGAGGTCGTCATTGCCGGCCAACAGCGTAAGTCCACGGTGCTGTCCGACCACGAGAAGCAGGTCGTTTCTTATCACGAGATCGGCCATGCCATCGTTGCCGCTCGCCAGAAGGGCTCTGCGCCGGTCACGAAGATCACCATCGTGCCGCGCACGAGCGGTGCTCTTGGTTATACCATGCAGGTCGAGGAGGACGAGCGCTTCCTGACGACGCGCCAGGAGGTCTTGGACAAGCTCGCTGTCTATTGCGGTGGCCGCGCAGCCGAGGAGCTCATCTTTGGAGAGATGACGACCGGCGCCGCCAACGACATCGAGCAGGCCACCAAGCTCGCCCGTAATATGGTGACGCGCTTTGGTATGTCCGACGAGTTTGGCATGATGGCGCTCGGTACCGTGCAGAACGCGTATCTCAATCAGGACACGTCGCTCACCTGCGCCCCCGGTACGGCCGAGCGCGTGGACGCGATTGTCGCCAAGCTGATCGAGGATGCGCACGACCGCGCTTTGCAGATTCTGAAGGAGAACAAGTTTAAGCTCCACGAGCTGGCTCGTTATCTGTATAAGAAGGAGACCATCACGGGCGAGGAGTTCATGAACCTCCTCACGCGCGAGAATCCGCTGATGCCCAAGCAGCAGTAAAGCCGCGGCCGAGCCAGTAAACGCCGACGCCCCATTTGAGCAGCTTTCTCAAATGGGGCGTTTTGCTTGAGAGGGATGGAAATGAAGATCGTGGTGAGCGCCTGCTTGATGGGCGAGAGCTGCAAGTATAACGGGCTCGACAACTACCATCGCGAGTTGGTCGAGGCCTGCGAGCGTACAGGGACCGAGGTCCTCTTGGTGTGCCCTGAGGTCTTTGGGGGCCTGCCCACGCCGCGCAAGCCGTCCGAGATTGTGAACGGAGAGGTTCGTACCTGCGAGGGCATATCGGTCGATCGCGAATTTCGCCTGGGTGCCCAACGAGCGCTCGATATGTGCGAGCAGGCGGGCGGGCCGGAAGAGATCGCCGCGTGCATCCTGCAGGACCGTAGTCCCTCGTGCGGCGCGGGTCGCATCTACGACGGAACATTCAGCGGCACCCTTACGGCGGGCAACGGCGTCTTCGTTGATTTACTGCTCCGCCACGGTTATCGCGTGATCCCGGCTAGCGAGTTCGACCCCAGCATGCTGGAGCAATAAAAAACCACCACAAAGGTGCTGCTCCCTTGTGGTGGTTTTGGGTTAGAACTAGAGGGTGTGGCCGTAGGCGTTTGCGGCCTTGATGGCGGCGGCGAACTTTTCGTCGGTGAAGGGCTCGGGGTTGCCCTGCTTCCACTCGTTGGTGGCGTGCGCGTACTCGCACAGGGCCGGGATATCGGACTCGGAAAGCCCGACCTGCTCAAGCGTCACGGGCAGGCCCATCTGCTTGTTAAAGGCCGCGTAGCGCTCAAGGTTCTCGGTATCGCCCGTATAGGCGAACAGCACGAGCACGCCCACGCTCACGACTTCGCCGTGCAGGTAGGTGCCCTCGCGCGGAATGCTGCATGTGGCGTTGTAGAATGCGTGCGCCACGCTCGAGTTGTAGTAGTAATCGTTCTGGTTCGTCAGGTTCGAGACATAGCCCGTATTGACCACGATATCGAGTGCGATTTGCTTGACGGCCTCGCTCGACAGGTCCTGGCGCACGTCCTCAAGACCCTGGACGCCATAGGTAAACAGCGGCTCGGAGCAGGTGTGGGCAAGCGCCAGGCCAAGACCGGCGGTGTGCTCCAAATTACCGGCGCTCGTTGCGTACTCGACCTCGGGCTGCTTGGACAGGGCATCGCCCACGCCGGCCCAGAAGTACTCCGCCGGAGCCTCGGCGATGATCTTGGGATTGATGAAGATGTGCGCGGGGCGGTTGGGGTACGAATAGCCCTCGAGCGAGCCATCGTCGTTGTACACGACGGCAATGGCGGTCGCGGCCGAGCAGTTAGAACAGATCGTCGGGACGGTGAAGACGATCTTCTTGAGCTCGATGGCTGCGGTCTTCACGGTGTCGAGCGCCTTGCCGCCGCCGCATGCGATGAGCACGTCGGCTTCCTGGCAGGCAGGGGAGTTCACGACCTTGGCGATATTGGCACGCGTACTGTTGGTGCCATAGACGCGCGTCTCCAGGACCTCGACATCGGTACCTTCAAGTGCCGCCTCGATTCCCGGCAGCGCCGCAGCCAGGGCTCGCTTGCCGCCAATGATGGCGACCTTGGTCGCTCCGTACTCGGCCAGTGCGGCGGGCAGCTCGGTAAAGCAATCCTCGCCAACGGTATAATCACTCATTCCAATCGTGCGCATGGCAACCTTCTTTCTTTCGATAAAGTGCTTTCAGGTATTTTGCTCCTAGAGAAGGTCCACAGCCGCGAGAAATTTCGAACGTATAAAACCAGTGTTGAGGGTTTTTCGCCGGCGCGGAACGTGCTAGCATACTCCGCATAAGCGTTGATGGGGACGAGTAGTCGGCCGTCCGCATGTTACAGAGAGCGGGGAGCGCTGAGAACCCGTGCATGCGACCGATGAAAATCACCCCGGAGCTGCGGTCCCAACGGACGCGTCGCACAGGCTCGTCCTAGTAGATATCGCCGAGATGGTCGTCGATACAGGCCAGCCGAGTAACGGATGCGAGCGCGCGAATACGCGGGCGAGGGCATCTAAGCTGGGTGGTTAAACGAAGAGCTTTTGCGGGCGTACAGTCCGTTTTGTGGCGCTTCGTCCCAGCTTGTAGGGACGGGCGCTTTTTTGGTGCCCAGCGGGCGTGCGCGCCCATGACAAGAAAGGGGTACCGTGGCAAACGAGTACAAGCAGACGATGAATCTGCCCAAGACCGGTTTTCCCATGCGTGCCGGTCTTTCCAAGTCCGAGCCCAAGCGACTCAAGGACTGGCAGGACAACAAGGTCTACGAGCAGGTTCTGAAGAAGAACGAGGGTCACAAGAAGTTCGTGCTGCACGATGGCCCTCCGTACGCCAACGGCCCGATCCACATCGGCCACGCCATGAACAAGATCTCCAAGGACATGATCAACCGTTACTGGATGATGCAGGGCTATGAGGTTCCATATGTCCCCGGTTGGGATTGCCATGGCCAGCCGATCGAGCATAAGGTCGAGGAGAAGCTCGGCACCGAGAAGTTCAACCAGACCTCCACGGCTAAGATCCGTGAGCTCTGCAACGAGTTCGCTGTCGAGAACATCGAGCTGCAGAAGGCGGGCTTCCGCCGCCTGGGCGTGCTCGGCGACTGGGACAACCCCTATCTGACGCTCTATCACCAGCATGACGCCGCCGACATCGAGGTCTTCAAGGCCATGTTCGACAAGGGCATGATCTATCGCGGCCACAAGCCGGTTCACTGGTGCAAGCACTGCCACACCGCGCTGGCCGAGGCCGAGATCGAGTACTCCGACGAGACGAGCCCGTCCATCTTCGTGCGCTTTGAGATGACCTCCAAGCCCGCCGGCCTCGAGAACTTCGACGGCCCGGTCGACTTTATCATCTGGACGACCACGCCGTGGACCATCCCCTCCGACCAGGCAGTTTCCCTCAAGCCCGGTGCTGCCTACGTCGCTGTTGAGCACGACGGCCGTGCCGAGGTCATGCTCGAGGACCTGGCTCCCAAGTGCTGCGAGGAGTTTGGCTGGGAGTACACCCCGGTTGTGGTCGACGGCAAGCCCTATGTGGTTCCCGCCGAGACCTTCCATCACATTCACTATAAGCAGCCGATCTTTGACGGTGTCGAGGGCGTTGCGCTGTTGGCCGATTACGTCGGTGTCGATGACGGTACCGGTATCGTCCACAACTCGCCCGGTCACGGCGTCGACGACTACTTCGCCTGCCTCAAGGAGGGCATCACCGACATTTGCATGCCGGTCGATGACGACGGCAAGTTCTACACCGGCGAGGAGTTTGGCACCGGCGGCCCCTTCAGCGGCATGGATACCGACGAGGCCAACCCGCACATCATCGAGTTCCTGCGCGAGCGCGGCACCCTGGTCCTCGAGAAGAAGATCACGCACAGCTATCCGCACTGCTGGCGCTGCAAGCACCCGGTGCTCTTCCGTGCTACCGACCAGTGGTTCGTCTCGATGGACAAGACCGGTCTGCGCGAGCAGGCTGGCAAAGAGGTCCGCGAGAACGTCAAGTGGTATCCTGCTCACGCCGCCAACCGCATCGGCGCCATGGTCGAGCAGCGTCCCGACTGGTGCATCAGCCGTCAGCGCAACTGGGGCGTGCCTATCCCCAGCTACACTTGCGCCGACTGCGGCGAGAAGGTCATGAACGACGCCACACTCGACGCCGTCATCAAGCTCTTCCACGAGAAGGGCTCCGACGCCTGGTTCACCGACGCTCCCGAGAGTTACCTGGGCGAGGCTTGCGTTTGCCCCAAGTGTGGCGGCCATCACCTCAAGGCTGATAAGGACATTCTCGACGTGTGGTGGGACTCCGGCGTGTCCTGGAAGGCCGTCTGCGAGTATCGACCCGAGCTTGAGTACCCGGCTGACGTGTATCTCGAGGGCTCCGACCAGCATCGCGGTTGGTTCCAGAGCTCGCTGCTCACCTCGGTGGGTGCCAACGGCCATGCTCCGTACAAGGCGGTCGTCTCGCAGGGCTTCACGCTCGATGGCCAGGGCCGCAAGATGTCCAAGTCGCTCGGCAACGTCATCGACCCCAACAAGGTCTGCGACGAGATGGGCGCTGACATCATCCGTCTGTGGGTTGCCTCCGTCGACACCAGCTCCGACGTCTCCATCGACCATGAGATTCTCGCTCGTACGTCCGATGCCTACCGTCGTTTCCGCAACACGCTGCGCTTCCTGCTCTCCGAGCTCGAGGGCCAGTTTGAGCCCGAGACCGACGGCGTCGCCTTTGCCGACCTGCTGCCGCTCGACAAGCTCATGGTTGCCCGTCTGACCCAGGTCCAGGCCGAGGTCGACGACGCCTACGCCAGCTACGAGTTCCCGCGCGCCTACCGTGCGCTTTACGACTTCGTGGTTACCGAGCTTTCCAACGTGTACCTCGACGCCCTGAAGGACCGCCTGTACTGCGACAAGCCCGGCTCGCTCGAGCGCCGCAGCGCCCAGACCGTGCTTGCCGAGCTCTTCTCGATGCTCATGCGCGACCTGCAGCCGATCCTGTCCTACACGGTCGACGAGGCCATGGCCTATGCGCCCGCCGGCTGCGTCGATCACCAGAAGTACGCCGCGCTGCTCGATTGGTACAAGTCGCCCATCACGGTCGACGAGGCCAATGAGTTCGAGGGTGTGCTCGAGGCTTCGCTCGAGCTCCGTAGCGCTGTGACCAAGGCCCTTGAGGATGCCCGCTCCGCCGGCACCTTCACTAAGAGTCAGCAGGTCCGCGTCAAGGCGGTCGTTCCCGCCGAGATGTACGCGCTGCTGACCGGCGACAAGGCCGTCGACCTGGCCGAGTTCTACATCGTCTCCGATGTTGAGCTGACCCAGGGCGAGGAACTCTCCGTTGCCATTGAAGCTGCCGAGGGCGAGTGCTGCGACCGTTGCTGGAACTACCGCACCACCGTCGGCGAGTACAACGGCCATGCTCACATCTGCGAGAGGTGTGCGAATGCCCTTTAAGGCACGGTAACTCGGCATTTTAGTTATAGGGAGAATTTGGACGCCTTCGGCCCATTTGCTCCGATGAATAATAGCGGCATTCTGTTTTTCGGAATGCCGCTTTCTTTTTATGCTGGTTATTTCGCTTTCGTTGGCGAATATGCCGTGCGTTTTGTGTTTGTCACTATAAGATGATTACTTGCATTTAACGTAATTCAAGCTTTTGAGGATAGGGGATTTCTTTGGGTCGTGGTGCGGATATGACGCCGCCTTTGCGTTGGCGGTTGGGTGTTGCTGGTGGGGTGGCACTCGTTGTGCTGCTTGTTGACCAGCTGACCAAGCTTGCGGTTCGTGCTGTGGGCGATGCTCTGCATGTGACCGTCATCCCCGGCGTGATCGACTTCCTGTTTGTCCGCAATATCGGCGCTGCCTTTAGCATGGGCGAGGGGCATGGCATCGCGTTTGCCGTGCTGGCGCTGGCGGTCATTGTCGCTATTGCCGTGTACCTCGTTCGTGCACCCCAGCTCGCCCATCTTGAGGTTGTGGGTATGGCGATGGTTGCGGGCGGTGCTATCGGCAACGCTATCGATCGTTTGGCCTTTGGCTTCGTGACCGATTTTGTTGCCACCACCTTCATCGACTTCCCCGTCTTCAATGTGGCCGATATCGGCATTACCTTGGGCGTCGTTCTCGCCCTCTTCGGCTATATGTTCTTGAGCCCCGCGGCCCGTGAGGTCGATGCGACCGCCGAGCTTAACGCCCGTGACGAGGCCCGCGCCAAGCGCAAAGCCAAGCAGCGTGGGGGGCGTGCCCGAAAGATTCGCGAAAGGAATGAGCGCTAATGGCCGACATCCATATTCTTGTTGCCGACGATGCCGCCGGTCAGCGTCTTGACGCCTATCTGGGCGCCAATGACGGCTGCCCCACGCGTTCTGCCTGCGCGCATCTGATCGAGGGAGGCGCCGTTGCCGTCAACGGTGAGACTTGTCTCTCTAAAAAGTACGCCGTACGCGCCGGCGATCGCATCTCGGTCGACTTGCCCGAGCCGCACGACCCGACCGACGTGATTCCCGAGGCCATTCCCCTCGATATCCGCTACGAGGACGACTACCTTATTGTGCTCTCCAAGCAGCGGGGCCTGGTGTGCCATCCCGCCCATGGCCACGAGAGCGGCACCCTTGCGAACGCTCTGGTCTACCACTGCGGCATCGATCATATTGGTACTGTGCAGGGTGAGGACCGCCCCGGCATTGTGCATCGCCTGGATCGCGATACCTCGGGCCTTATGCTCGCGGCAAAAGACGACGACACCCAGCGCGCGCTTCAGAATCTCATCCGCACGCGCACGCTCGACCGTCGCTATATCACGCTCGTTCACGGGCACATTGCCATGGACGAGGGCACTATCAACACCGGTATTGCCCGTTCCACGCGCGACCGCGTGAAGATGGCGGTTTCGGATGACCCCTTTGCCCGTCAGGCCATTACGACCTTTAAGGTCCTCGAGCGCTTTGATTCCACGCGTTTTGACGACGGCTATACGCTCGTTGAGTGCCACCTGTTTACGGGCCGCACACATCAGATTCGCGTGCATATGCGCCATATCAACCACGCCTGCGTGGGCGATCCGCTCTACGGCAAGTGCGATGCGCGTGCCGATCAGGGCCTGACCAGGCAGTTCCTGCATTCTTGGCGCGTTGCGTTCGATCATCCCGTAACGGGGAAGCGCATTGAGTGCCGTGACGAGTTGCCGTGGGATCTCGCTGCGGTTCTCGACGATCTGGCTCCGCGCTCGCTCGGTCGCACGGCCGTTGGAGATGAAATCGTTCCGCAGCTCGGTCTTCTCGAAGCCTAGCCAGTATTAGGTGGTTTCTTGAACTCGGTAAGCCTGCGGTAAGATATACGATTGTTTACGTTACACGTTGCTGGGAGCCTGCATGCTCGCCTTTTTACAAACCAACACACCCATCGTGATCTTCAACCAGATTGTCGTCACGCTGCTCACGGTCTGCTTTCTGTACCAGGTGGTCTTCTTTGTCATTGGCGCTCTTCGTGGCGAGGTCGCGCCTCCCAAGGCCAAAAAACTCCATCGCTATGCCTTTTTTATCGCGGCGCATAATGAGGAGGCCGTGATCGCCAATCTCGTACGCTCCATCAAGGACCAGGACTATCCGTCCGAGCTTATCGAGGTCTTTGTCGTTGCCGACGCCTGCACCGACAACACCGCGCAGCTCGCACGCGAGGCCGGTGCCATTGTTTACGAGCGCAATGACCTGGCCCGAAAGGGCAAGAGCTGGGTCATGGACTTTGGTTTCGATCGCATTCTCAACGAGTATCCCGACACGTTTGAGGGCTACTTTATCTTCGATGCCGACAACGTTATCTCCCGCGATTACGTGTCCAAGATGAACGATGCCTTTGACCAGGGCTTCCATGTGGTCACGAGCTATCGCAATTCCAAGAACTTCGGCAGCTCGTGGATCTCGGCTGCTAATGCCACGTGGTATCTACGCGAGGCGCGCTTCCTCAACAACGCGCGCAATATCTGTAAGACGTCCTGCGCTGTTTCGGGTTCGGGTTACCTTATCTCGTCAAGCGTTATCGAGGGCATGCACGGTTGGCAGTTCCACACGCTGACCGAGGACATTCAGTTCACTACGTTCTGCGCTATTCACGGTATTCGCATTGGCTATGCGCCGGCGGAGTTCTTTGACGAGCAACCCGTGACGTTCAAGGCATCCTGGAAGCAGCGTATGCGCTGGACCAAGGGCTTTTACCAGGTGTTCTTTACCTACGGTAAGCATCTGGTCAAGTCGATGTTCCGCTATCATCGCTTTGCCGCCTACGACATGTTCATGACGATCGCCCCGGGTATGCTGCTATCGCTGATCTCGATGCTCGCTAATGCGACGTTCTTGATTGTGGGTGGCCTTTCGCATGGTTTCTTGGCAACCGAAGTCGAGATGCAGGCGTGCGCCGCTTCGCTCATTATGACCTTCGCCATGATGTATCAGACGTTCTTTATCCTGGCGCTGCTCACGACTATCTTTGAGTACAAGCATATTCACTGCGCGCAAAAGTGGCGCCTGGTGACTAACCTGTTTACCTTCCCGATCTTTATGTTCAGCTATATCCCCATCACGGTGGCCGCGCTGTTCCTGAAGGTCGACTGGGTGCCGACGCAGCACGCCGTCAACGTTACCCTTGACGAGGTCATGCAAGGCGCCAAATAACCACCACCAAAACCACCGCAAAGGGGACAGGCACCTTTGTGGTGGTTTTTGCTTTTGCGATGCAGCTCGAGGAGGAGTCCGATGGCCTATATCCCGTTTTGGATTTGCATCTTTGCCGGCGTGGCAATTGATGCCCGAGAGCGACGGTTTCCCAATGGGCTTGCCGGCGCATGTGCCGTGGCGGCGTTGGCGGGCGTTTGGCTCGACCTCGGTTTGAACACAGCGCTTGACCACGCCGGTCTTGCGGTCATTGTCTACCTTGCCCTTGTGCTCACTGAGTCGCTCTGGCGGCGCCTTCGCCACGCCCCGGGCATCGGCATGGGGGATGCCAAGGCTCTCTTCGCGCTTTGCACGCTCGACCCTATGGGTGGCATCGTGGCATTTGCCGTCGCACTCCTGGCCCTGGCCCTCTCCTGCCTCTTCACAAAATCACGCTCCCTGCCATTGCTCCCGTTTTTGGTGCCGATTTTTGCCATAATCGAGGTCGTGGGCTGCACTTTGTAACCGATTGCGCATCCTTCTTAAGGAGCATGCCATGGCAACTAATCAAGAAACGGCCGTCATTAAGGCGCGCATGGACCGTATTCCCTCGGCGTTGTCGCCCGAACTTGTCGAGCGCATTGCCGCCGATCGTGCTTCGGGCTATGTCAACCCGTATCGTTGCAACGACGATCAGGTCATTCGTCGTATTGATCGCGCCGCCGACAAAGGCACGCTTATGCGTCCGGCGTTTATGCGCGATACCGAAAAGATACTTCATCTTCCGGCGTACACCCGTTATGCAGGCAAAACGCAGGTCTTTAGCTTCCGTAGCAATGACGATCTGTCACGCCGCGGTTTGCACGTGCAGCTCGTCTCCCGCATTGCGCGCGATATCGGTCGCGCCCTGGGGCTCAATTGCGATCTGATCGAGGCGATTGGCCTGGGTCACGACTTGGGACACACGCCTTTCGGCCATGCCGGCGAGCGTTTCCTCAACGATATCTATCATGAGCGTACGGGGCGTTATTTTTTCCATAACGTGCAGTCGGTCCGCGTGCTCGACACACTGTACGGCCGCAACGTGTCGCTCCAGACGCTCGACGGCGTGCTATGCCATAACGGCGAGTACGAGCAGCGTGTGTTTGAGCTCTCGGACATGAGCTCCTTTGACCAGTTTGACCAGACGGTTGAGGATTGCATTGCCACGGGCTATAGCGCAATTGGGCATCTGCGTCCCATGACGCTCGAGGGCTGCGTCGTTCGCATCTCGGATATTCTTGCCTACGTCGGTCGTGACCGTCAGGATGCGATCGCGGCGGGCCTGCTTTCGCCCGACGTTTTTGATGATGGCCGGGGCGGTGCCTACAACAGTTGGATCCTTACGCACGCTTCCGTCGATATCGTTGAGCACAGCTATGGTAAGCCGCGCATCGAGATGAGCGAGGACCTGTTTGAGGAAATTCGCCGAGCCAAGCGCGAGAACTACGAGAAGATCTATAGCAAGGGCGGTATCGAAGGCGATTCCGAGGCGGAACTGCGCGAGGCGTTCGTAAAGCTCTACGACCGTTGCCTGCGGGATCTAAACAGTGGCGACGAGTCCTCTTACATCTTTAAGCACCATATTTCGCACATTGAGCAGCAGCTTTCCTACTATGATCGCACCTATGCCTGGCAGGACGACAAGGATCAAGCCGTGGTGGATTATATCGCGAGCATGACGGACGGTTATTTCTGCGAGCTGACGAGCAAGCTGTTCCCTGGTCTGGAGTTTCCGCACCGTACCTATATTAACGAACGGTAGTTCGTATTAATTCGGTATACTGTTAGTGGAAAACGTTTTTGATTGATACACGGGATGGCTATGGACGACCTTTTTTCTGCTTCGACGCGCGAGCGTTCCTTTCAGAATGCGCCGCTTGCGGTGCGCATGCGCCCCAATTCGCTCGACGAGTACGTGGGCCAGCAAAAGGCCGTCGGTAAGGGTTCATGGCTGCGTGCCGCGATCGAGCACGACGTGCTTTCGAGCGTGATTCTGTACGGGCCTGCCGGTACGGGCAAGACGACGCTGGCCCACATTATCGCCAACCATACCAAGAGCGAGTTTGTCGAGGTCAGCGCCGTCACGGGTACCGTGAAGGACCTGCGTCGTGTGATTGATGAGGCCAAGACGCGCCTGAATACGTACGACCGCCGCACCATTCTATTCATCGATGAGATTCACCGCTTCTCTAAGTCGCAGCAGGATGCCCTGCTGCATGCAGTTGAGAACCGTACCGTCATTATGATTGGCGCTACGACAGAGAACCCGTACTTTGAGGTCAACTCGGCACTGTTGTCGCGCGGGCGCGTGGTGGAGCTTGAACATCTGAAGGATGAGGATATCGCCACGCTTATTGAGCGTGCGCTCGAGGCTCCGCATGGTCTGAACGGTAAGTTCTCGGCCGATGAGGATACGGTCAAGACCATTTGTACGCTGGCTGCGGGTGATGCACGCTCGGCCCTGACAACACTTGAGCTGGCGAGCGAGATTGCCGTCACGCGTCCCGATACCGAGGGGACGCCGGCTCCGGCGGCGGGGGAGCGATATCCCATCACCGTCGACGATGTGAAGATCGCCAACCCGCGTCGCGGTTTTACGTATGACAAATACGGCGACATGCACTACGACATCATCAGTGCGTTCATTAAGTCCATGCGCGGTAGCGACCCCGATGCCACGGTCTACTGGCTTGCGCGCATGATCGATGCAGGGGAGGATCCTAAGTTTATTGCACGCCGTATTATGATTCATGCTTCTGAGGACGTTGGCAACGCCGACCCGCAGGCGCTTTTGGTGGCACATGCCGCGTTTAAGTCTGCCGAGGTTATCGGCTATCCCGAGTGCCGCATTAACCTGGCTCAGGCTGCACTCTATGTGTGCTTGGCGCCTAAATCCAACGCGTGTGAGGCTTCGATCGATGCGGCGCTTGCCGATATCCGCTCTAGTGGGCTTCGCGAGGTGCCGAGCTATCTGCGCGATCGCCATCGCCCAGGCAGCGATGAATACGGTGTGTATAAGTATCCGCACGATTATCCCGAGGGCTGGGTCGACCAGCGCTATTTGCCCGAAGGCTTAGAACGCGGTGCATTTTGGCAGCCTGCCGGCCGCGGTTGGGAAGAATGGCGCGTAGAGCAAAGCGAACGCGACCGCAGCGGGAATGCGCCGAAGTAGCTGCTGATAATTTTGTCCCACGTTGCTGCTCTTGGCATGTTCGGTCCCCTTTGGGGTACCATGAAAAGCGTCTGTATTTCGATTCCTTTGGGAGGCTTGTATGAGTCCCATTCAAATCGCCTTGCTGCTGCTCGCCGTTGCCGGCGTGTGGGCTATCGTTGAGCTTGCGCTCACCCTGCGCAAGACCCGCACCGTTGTCGACTCGCTCGATAAGACCGTGAACGACCTCAACAACACCATCGCCGAGGCTCAGCCTGTGGTGGCAAAGCTCGATGGCGCTGTCGATGAGCTTACGCCGGCGCTTGCCCAGATGGAGCCGCTGCTTAAGTCGAGCAAGACGGCAGTTGATGCCCTTACCTCAAATCTCGTAGAGGTCGAAGCCGTGGTTCGCGACATTTCCGAGGTTACGGGCAGCATGGCCGAGGCCAGCAATGCTGTGTCGAGCGTGACCGACTCTGCCGCCGGTGCTGTGCAGAAGCTCTTCAATAAGGTGAAGGCTCCTGCAGCTGACACCGAGCGCAAGCTCGCCGCTGCTGCTGCGGAGGCAGAGCGGCCTACCGATCGCGTCCTAATTGGCGAGGACGAGGCCGCCGCGGGCGACGATGATGACCAGAAGACTGTAGCCAAGCCGGCTCAGTATTACACTTACACGCCCGCCGAGACCTCTGAGGAGTCCTGCGATGAGTAGCGAAGCAACCTGCCCTATCACGCTGACCGTTGCCGGTGACCCGCGTCTCGCTCGCCTTGTGCGCATGACGGCAGCCAACGTTGGTGCCCTGTGCTCTATGTCTGTCGATCGCATTGAGGACATCCGCATGGCTGCCGAGGAGGCTTTCATTTTTGGTTGCACCGCGGTCGACTGCGACGACATCACCATCAAATTCGATGTCGATGAGACCCACGTTGGCATGACTATTACCTTTGGTGACCAGGCTACGGTCGATGAAGACGACCAGGCTGCGGTGTATGCCGAGCTCATCCTCGCGAGCGTGTGCGACTCCTACGAAAAGACTGCGGCGCCCCTGACGCTTTCCCTCGACCTCAGGGCGGATATCTAATATGACCGAACGTTCCCGGAGCGGCAAGACCGCTTGGGACAAGGAGAAAACCCGCGAGCTGTTTCGTCGCTACAAAGAGACCGGTGATCCGGACGCCCGCGAGCAGCTCGTCATGTCCCATATGAACCTGGTAAGGTTTCTTGCCAACAAATTTAAGAATCGCGGCGAGCCGCTCGACGACCTCATGCAGGTCGGCTATCTGGGTTTGCTCAAGGCTATCGACCGTTTTGATCCCGAGCGCGGACTCGAGTTCACGACGTTTGCGACACCCACTATCCTGGGCGAGATCAAACGCCATTTCCGCGACAAGGGCTGGAGCGTGCGCGTACCGCGTCGTCTGCAGGAGCTCTCGGCCAAGGTCAACCAGGCTACTGACAAACTTACCAACGAGCTGCAGCGTTCGCCCAAGGTTGAGGAGATCGCTGAGTATCTAGATGTGACTGTCGATGAGGTCCTCGAGGCTATGGAATCGTCTTCGGCCTATACCTCGGTGCCCATCGAGGCTCCTGGTGCGTCCGATTCCGACGATGCGCCGTCGATTCTCGACCGTTACGCCGACGATGACAACGAGCTCGACTTTACCGATGACCGCCTGGTGATCGAGGAAGCCATCCGCGATTTCTCGCCGCGCGAGCGCGAGGTGATCGAGCTGCGCTTTGTGAAGGGCATGACCCAGATCGAGATCGCCAAGAAGCTGGGTATTTCTCAGGTGCAGGTTTCGCGTCTGCTGCGCCGCACGCTTAAGAAGATTCAGGACAAGATCGACCCCGACGGAGTGATGATTCGTTCATGAGTGAGCACCCCCAACAAACCGATCGCGTGCTGCGCGACACCCGCATTCTGACGCTGCGCATTTGGGCTGTTGTCGGCTGCATTGTTATTGCTGCTGTCATCTTTAACCTTATGGGCATCCTGGCACCGGTTATTGAGTTTCTTGCCGTCGGCTCCATCATTGCTTTTGTGATGTCCCCGATCACCAATTGGCTCGAGCACCATGGCGTGAATCGCGGCATCGGTTCGCTTATCGCGCTTATTGTTGTTGTTGCCGTGCTCATCGGTGTCGTTTGCATCTTGTCGCCGATTCTCTTTGGTCAGATCATGGAAGTCCTGAGCCGCCTGCCCGAGCAGCTTCGTGTTGCAGGTGGCGATCTCAACGAGATGATCTCGCATGCCAAGACGCTCAACAACACGCCGCTCAAGGAGTATTTGGACGATAACCTTTCGTCGCTAGTTGCCGTGGCATCGAAGTATGTGTCTCAGATCGCTGCCGAGCTTGGCCGCGGTGTGTTCCCGCTCATCACTAATACGGCCTCGCAGTTGTTCGTGATCTTCCTTGGTCTGGTGCTTGCGTACTGGATGGCCTGCGACTACCCTCGCATGCACCACGAGGTCTGCACCATCATCGGTCAGGAGAAGGAGACCTCGTACCGCTTTATGGTCGCCATCCTTTCTCGCTCTGTCGGTGGCTACATGCGCGGTATGGTCGTGACGTCCATCTGCGGTGGTTTCCTCGCCTTTATCGGTTTTATGATCATCGGTCATCCGTATGCGGCGCTCATGGCTATCTTTACCGGCATCATGCATTTGGTTCCGGTCGTCGGTCCCTGGGTGAGTGCAGCAATCGCCACGGTTCTCGGCTTCATGTTCAGTCCCATGTTGGCGTTATGGACGCTCATCGTGACGATGGTGGCGCAAAACGTCACCGATAACGTGATTTCGCCTAAGGTCATGCAGAGCTCGGTGCAGGTGCATCCCATCATGAGCCTCACGGCGCTCGTTATTGGCTCGGCACTCATGGGTCCCATCGGCATGATTATTGCCATCCCGCTGTGTGCGGCCCTCAAGGGTATCTTCGTGTACTATTTTGAGAATGAGACCGGCCGCCAGCTTGTGGCCTATGACGGCGCCGTGTTTAAGGGCACACCGTACCGCGATGCCGATGGCAATCCGGTCGCCGCCTACGACGCGCTCGGCGACGACACTTTCATCTACGAGTCCGAGCTCATCGGCAACGAGACTGCGCCCGAGGCCAAGGCCATGCCCAAGCCCGAGCTCGATAATCCCTGGATTAAGCTCTCTGGTCTGCAGCCCGATGCCACGGGCTTCTTCAAGAACCCCTTTGCCAAAGAGGATGATTCCAACTCGGACGACGATACCAATACCGGCATCGACGGCTCCTTGGACGATGACGACAACTAGCGGGGTAATTCGGGTTAACATTCATACGCGCTAACATGCAATTTCGCTGAAGGGCCGGCATTGTGCCGGCCCTCTTTTTTGCACGGGGGCGGTTGGATGGTAATATCGTTACGTTTGAACTGTTTCGATGTGAAACCGAGGAGATTCCCTCTATGAGTGCTGACTACCCGTCAATGACTACGGCCGAGATTCGCTCTAAGTTCCTCAACTTCTTTGAGGAGCGCGGTCTTAAGCTCTATCCTTCTTCGTCCCTCGTCCCCGACGATCCTTCTCTGCTGCTTGCCAACGCCGGCATGAACCAGTTTAAGGAGTACTACCAGGGCAAGAAGACCATGAAGGAGATCGGCGCGATCTCCTGCCAGAAGTGCGTCCGCACCAATGACATCGATTGCATCGGCGAGGACGGCCGTCACCTGTCGTTCTTCGAGATGCTTGGCGATTTCTCTTTTGGCGGCGTCTCCAAGGAGCAGGCTTGCGCTTGGGCCTTTGAGCTCATCACCAAGGAGTTTAAGCTGCCGCTCGACCGCCTGTACTTTACCGTCTTTACCGAGGACGACGAGACCCACGACGTGTGGCGTTCTCTGGGCGTTGCCGAGGACCACATCTCCCGCCTGGGAGAGGACGACAACTTCTGGGCCGCTGGCCCCACCGGTCCCTGCGGTCCGTGCTCCGAGATCTACTTTGACATGGGCGAGGAGGTCGGCTGCGGCAGCCCCGACTGCAAGCCTGGCTGCGACTGCGACCGCTTCCTTGAGTTCTGGAACCTCGTGTTTACCCAGTACGACCGCCAGGAGGACGGCTCCATGCCGGAGCTGCCGCACCGCAACCTCGATACGGGCATGGGCCTGGAGCGCATGGCCGCTATCATGCAGCACAAGACTGCTAACTACGACGGCGATCTGATGCAGCACCTCATCAAGCTCGGTGAGGAGATCAGCGGTAAGACCTATGACGCCGACGATTACTCCGGCGCCAGCCGCTCCCTGCGCATCATCGCCGACCACTCCCGTGCTGTCGACTTTATGATCTCGGACGGCATCCTTCCCGGCAACGAGGGTCGCGAGTACGTCCTTCGCCGTCTGCTCCGCCGTGCCGTGTTCCACGGTCGCCTGCTGGGCATCGAGGGCGCCTTCCTGACCAAGTTCATCGACGAGGTCAACGCTCAAATGGGCGAGGCCTATCCCGAGTTGCTCAAGAACGTCGCGCTCGTCAAGGGTATCGTTGCCTCCGAGGAGGAGCGCTTCTCCACGACGCTCGACAACGGCCGCGTGTACCTGGACGAGGCCCTGGCAGCGCTTGCCGAGGGCGCTGTGCTTCCGGGCGATGTCGCCTTTAAGCTGCACGACACCTTTGGTTTCCCCATCGATCTGACCGTCGAGATCGCCGGCACCGCTGGCCACGACGTCGACATGGACGGCTTCACTGCCTGCATGGAGGACCAGAAGGCCCGCGCCCGCGCTAACGCCAAGGGCGACGCCTGGGGTAGCTTCAACGACGTGTGGGTCGAGCTTTCCGACAAGGTCGCAGCGACCGAGTTCGACGGCTATGACAACGATGTGATCGAGGGCGCCAAGGTTGTCGCCATCGTGCGCAACGGCGAGTCCGTCGAGTCCGCAGCCGCGGGCGAGGATGTCGAGGTCGTGCTCGACCGCACCCCGTTCTATGCCGAGATGGGTGGTCAGCAGGGCGATGCCGGCAAGCTTTCCGCCGAGGGCGTTGTTCTGACCGTTGCCGACACCAAGAACCACAACGGCCTGTATGCCCACGTCGCGCACGTTGCCGATGGTACGCTGACTGTCGGTGCCGCTGTGACCGCCGCTCTCGACGCCGAGCGCCGTGGCTTCCTGCGCCGCAACCACACCGCCACGCACCTGCTCGACGCTGCCCTTAAGCAGGTCCTGGGCGAGCACGTCTCCCAGGCCGGCTCGCTGGTGACGCCCGAGCACCTGCGCTTTGACTTTACGCACTTCGAGGCCCTTTCCTCCGAGCAGCTCAAGGCTGTCGAGGACTTGGTCAACCAGCAGATCTTCGCCTCCAAGCCGGTCGTGACCCGTGTTATGGGCATCGACGAGGCTAAGGCTGCCGGCGCTGTTGCTCTGTTTGGAGAGAAGTACGGCGATGTCGTCCGCGTCGTCTCCGTGGGCGCCGAGGACCAGCCGTTCTCTCGCGAGCTCTGCGGTGGCACGCACGCTGCCAACACCGCCGAGATCGGCCTGTTCAAGATTATTTCCGAGTCCTCTACGGGCTCGAACGTCCGCCGTATCGAGGCCGTGACCTCTAAGGGTGCTCTCGACTATATGGCCGACCGCCTGGCACTCGTTGACGCCGCCGCTGCTGCGCTCAAGTGCCGCGTCGACGAGGTTCCCGCCCGTGTGGAGAACCTGCAGGTCGAGCTGCGCGAGACGTCCAGCAAGCTCAAAAAGGCTCTGACCGGTGGTTCCTCCGACGCCATTTCCAGCGCCATCGAGGGTGCTGTCGAGCTCGGTGGCTACAAGCTCGTCGTTGCTGAGCTCCAGGGCCTTGAGGCTGCCGACCTGCGCAACGTATGGGATACCGTGCACCAGAAGGTCGCCGGCCCTGTCGCTTGTGTCGTCGCCAGCGTGACTGAGAAGGGCACTCCGGCCCTGCTCGCTGCCGGCTCCGATGACGCCGTGAAGGCCGGGTTCCACGCCGGTAATGTGATCAAGCAGATCGCGGGTCTGGTCGACGGTCGCGGTGGTGGCCGTCCCAACATGGCCCAGGCCGGTGGCAAGAATGCTGCCGGCATCGCCGATGCCCTCGCGGCCGCCAAGACCGCGCTCGGCGCCTAAGAATCTAAGAAGTCACTGTGGTCGCGCTTGCGCTGGACATGGGGGAGACCAGGATTGGCATCGCCGTCTCGAGCCGTGATGGCAAGATGGCGATGCCCGTCAAGGTGCTCCCGGCCGCCGAGGTCACCGGTATGGCCAAGACGTTCCGCTACCTGGTCGAAGACTATGAGCCCGACATCCTGGTAAGCGGACGTCCCCTGACCATGGCCGGTGAGCCCGGCCCCCAAGCCGAGCGCGTTGCCGCCGTGGCGCAAAAGATTGCCGACGAGCTCGATCTTCCGCTGGAGTTTGAGGACGAGCGTCTGTCCTCGCAAGAGGCCAAGCGTATCCTGCGCGAGCAGGGCCTCAACGAAAAGCAGATGAGGGGCAAGATCGACATGATTGCCGCCAGCCTTTTTTTGCAGACGTGGCTCGATCGTAAAAACGAGGAGGTTTCGCATGCCTAGTGCTTCCGATCCGCGCCAGCCGAATCGTACACGTCAGCCGGCGTCGCGCCCTGCCCAGCCTGGCCAGCGTCCGGCACAGCCGACGCAGCGCGCAGCTCAGCCTGCCGCGCGCCCGGTGCAGTCCTTCTCTCGTTCGGCCCAACCTGTTCAACGGACGGGTCAGCAGCCTTCTGCTCGTTCGGTTCAGCATCCGGCTTCTCACGCGGCTCAGCAGCCCACTGCTCGTACGGCCCAGCCTGCAGGCGGTACCCGCTTTAAGCAGCAGGCACCTACCCAGCGAACGCAGGCCCCCCAATCGCATTCTCATCACGCCCGCGGTTCGCATGGCGTTGCTCCGGCGACGCGCTCGAGCTACAACACGCATACTCGTCGCGGTGCTCAAAAGAAGAGCTCTCCGGTTCCCATGATCATCGGCGTTGTGGTGGCGGTGCTTGCGCTTGTCGCGATCGTTTTCTTTGTCGTGCCGGCCGTCAAGGGCTTCTTTGCCGGTGAGGATACGAAGGTCACGGCTGGTCAGCAGGTTACGGTAACCATTCCCGACGGTGCTTCGGGCGATACGATCGCCTCGATTCTCTCCGAGAACCATATCGTCGAGAATCCCAAGGATTACTATGCGGCGGTGAAAAAGCTCAACGCCGATATGTCGCTCAAGCCTGGTACCTATTTGTTCACCACACTCATGGACGCGACCAAGGTTGTTCAGCAGCTCATGGAAGGTCCCAACGCGGGCTCCAATGCGCTAACTATCCCTGAGGGCCTGACGGTCGATCAAGTCGCCGACCGTGTGGCCCAGGCCTACGATGGCATCTCTAAGGAAGACTTCCTCAACCAGGCTAAGGCCTCCAACTACGTGGACGACTATAGCTTCCTTAAGGGCGCCGCCAACGACTCGCTTGAGGGTTTCTTGTTCCCCAAGACTTATTCGTTGGGCGATTCGCCGACGGTCGATGACGTGATTCGCGCTATGCTCGATCAGTTTAAGACCGAGTACAAGTCGCTTGACTTTGCGAGCTGCGAAGCCAAGATCAAGGAGCGCTATGGTGTGGAGATGTCCGACTACGACATCGTCAACTTGGCCTCTATCGTTGAGCGCGAGGGCCTCAACGCCGATCAACGTGCGCACGTGGCCTCGGTCTTCTACAACCGCCTTGCCGGCAAGCTCGACGGCCTGCGCTATCTCAACAGCGATGCGACCATGATGTATGTCACCGGTGGCGAGGTTACCGCCGACGACCTGCAGAGCGATAGCCCGTATAACACCTATAAGCATAAGGGCCTGCCGCCCACGCCCATCTGCTCTCCGTCGCTCGAGGCACTCAAGGCCACGCTTGAGCCGACCGACTCCGATGACCTGTATTTCTACATTACGCAGGACGAGGAGTACTTCTCGCAAACCTACGAAGAGCATCAACAGTCTTGGAATTAGCATGAGGATTTTTAGCCCCAAACGATACGTTGCCTCGGTCGATCGCATCGACCTTGATGCCCTGTGGGCCGACGGCAAACGCGCCATTCTGCTCGATCGCGATAACACCCTGGTGCCGCGCGACACCGAGCAGGTTCCCGCCGCGGTTTCCGCTTGGCTCGATGCCGCCCGCGCCAAAGGCTTTAAGCTGTGCATGGTGTCCAACAACTGGCATCGCGACCAGGTCATGAGCTCTGCACGCGAGCTGGGACTCGAGGCCATCAGCCACGCCATGAAGCCGGCGCCGTTTGCCCTCAAGGCGGGTCTTAAGCGCCTCGGCGCCACGGCCGACGAGGCGGTGCTGATCGGTGATCAGCTCTACACGGACGTGTGGAGCGGCAATTTTGCCGGCGTCGATACTATCCTGGTTAAGCCGCAGGCAACCCAGGACCTGTGGTACACGCAGATCTTCCGTATCTTTGAGCGCCGGGCCCTGCGCGACCTTCCCTGCGAGGAATAGGTTTCGCCATGTCTCAGCACATCAAACACGGCTGCGACCATATCTTCTTTATCGGCTTTTTGGGCGCGGGCAAATCGACGCTTGCGCGCAACGTCGGCACTATGTTCAATCGGCGTTTTATCGATACCGACCGCCTGGTCGTGCGCCGTTGCGGCAAGTCGGTAACCGAGATTTTTGAGACCGAGGGCGAGGATCGTTTTCGCGAGCTCGAGACCTCGGCGCTCCGTTCGTTCCAAAGCGAGCGCAGCCTGTTGGTTTCGTGCGGGGGCGGTATCGTCGAGACGCCGGTGAATATTGAGCTGATGCACGAAATGGGTACGTGCGTGTACCTCGAGGGCGACTTCGAGGATTCGATTCGCCAGATTCGTCGGTCCGACACGCGCCCCGATTTCCGTTCGCCCGAGCATGCCGCGCGCCTGTTTGAGCATCGTCGTCCGCTGTATCGCCAGGCCGCCGATATTACCCTTGATATTCGCAACAAGTCCTTCGAGGACGTTTCCTACCTTTGTGCCGAGATGCTTTTGGAGCGTGGACTGCTATGATTCGCCGTCAACTGATCAATTTCCAAAACCGCAGTGTCGATGTCCGCGTCGGATTGGGCGCGTTCGATGAGCTGCCGCGCATGTTTGCCTCGGCCGTGGGCAAGCCTAAGCGCGCGATGGTGGTTTGGAACGACGCCACATCCGAGCGTTTTGGTGAGGTCGTCGAGCATGCGCTGGTCGACGCCGGTTTTGCCGTGTCGCTGCTCGTCCTCGAGGTTTCGCCTGCTG
Organism: Collinsella sp. CLA-ER-H2; assembly: GCF_040092405.1. NCBI lineage: Bacteria > Bacillati > Actinomycetota > Coriobacteriia > Coriobacteriales > Coriobacteriaceae > Collinsella > Collinsella sp. CLA-ER-H2. Next base: position 7,622 of record NZ_JBBNLO010000007.1, on the reverse strand, counting down.
GTGCCACGCTGGCCGATGCCGATGCTATCTTTGGCGCCTTGTCTGCCAACGGCATTACCTGCGACGATCTGGTTGTCGCTGTTGGCGATGCCGCAACCTGTTCGGTTGTTGGCTGGTGCGCCAACCAGTGGTGTGGCCGAACCGAGTGCGCGCTGCTGCCGACGACCTTCGACGCCATGCTCACGGTCGCGACGACCATGAAGCCGCTCGTCGCCTCGTTGGCCAATGCGCTTCCCGCTATCGCGTTCCGTCCCGAACCGGGCTTGGTTGTGTGTGATCTCGACCTTGTTCGCGAGGCGGAACCCGAGGACCTCAAGTTCGGCTATGCGGTACTTGTTGGCACCATGCTTTCGAGCAGCAAGTCCCGCTGGAATCAGTTTACTGAGACCGTCCCCGAGATTCTCGCGGGCGAGGAGGTCGCACTCGTCAATGCCGTTCAATGGTCTCAGACTGCCCGCAAGGACGTGCTGACGGCCACGAACCCGAGCGCTCGCCATGCGCTCGATTTTGGCAAGACGGGGGAGCGCACCCTGCGCGCTTGCTTGGGCGATGCCGCTTCGCAGGTCCCTGCCTACCAGCTGTTGTCCGAGGGCATGCGCTTTGAGGCGCGCCTAGCACACGATGCCTGCGACTTCGATATCGACTATGTGTTTGATCTCGATGACTGCCTGGAGGACTTTGGCATCGAGGAGCTTGCCTTCGACTTGGAGCCTGCCGCATATATCGAGGAGTTCCGCAGACAGCAGTTTGTCCGCTCGAACCGCAGCATGCTGCCGCTGCCCGCGGCGCTCGGCGCCATTCGCCTAACGAGCGTCGAGGACGAGGTTCTTGAGCGCCATGCTCACGCCTACTTGGCTTCTCGTAAAGAACTTCTCTAAGATTTATTGACTTCCATCGTCTTTCGTATCATGTTGAGGGGCGGGTTTTCAATCGGTTGCGGATCGCATGCGATTCCGTCGTTCGGTTGAGACCCGTCCCGTCTATATTGAGACAACAAGAAAGGAATCTGCATGTCTGAGTTTGCTGCCGGTCCTGCCGGTCGTATCGAGCGTGTCCGTGCCCTGATGGTCGAGCGTGGCTACGACGCCATCGTGGTGCGCGACGAGGCCAACCTTCGTTGGCTTACGGGCGTGAAGGGCGTCTTCGACTACACCTTCGAGTTCCCGCACGCTGCGTTTATTACGGCCGACCAGTGCCTGTTCCACACCGACTCGCGCTACCTCAACAGCTTTGAGGAGAACACGCCAGCCGGCAGCCCCTGGGTCTACGACATGGATGAGGGCACCATCCCCGGTTGGGTCGCCGGCAAGATCGCGGCCAACAAATGCCGCGTCTGCGCTGTCGAGGACGATATGCAGATTAATTTCTACCAGGGTATTCAGCGCGGCCTGGAGGACCGTTCCGTCGCCTGTATGCTGCCGCTGATGCACGACGATATCCGCAAGATGCGCGCCATCAAGGACGCCGAGGAGATTGAGCTCATGCGCCATGCGCAGTCGATCACCGATGCCGCCTTCCAGCACATGCTCGGCTTTATTAAGCCCGGTATGACCGAGAAGCAGGTACGCAACGAGCTCGAGAACTTTATGTTCGCCAACGGTGCCGACAGCCTGGCCTTCGGTTCCATCGTCGCGAGCGGCCCCAACACCGCCAACCCGCATGCCGTGCCGAGCGACCGCGTGATCGAGAAGGGCGATTTCGTTCTTATGGATTACGGCGCGGGCTATTGCGATTACCGCTCCGACATGACGCGCACTGTCGTGATGGGCGAGCCCACCCAGGAGCAGCTCGACCTGTACGCACTCGTGCGCCGTACGCACGAGGAGTGCGTCGCCGCCATCCATCCGGGCGTTGAGGGCAACGACATCTTCAAGCTCTCCAAGAAGATCATCGGCGATGCCGGCTATGGCGATTACTATAACCATGGCTTGGGTCACGGCGTGGGCATCGACATCCATGAGCTGCCCAACTTTAACCGCAGCAAGAATATCATCGAGGTCGGCTCGGTTATCACCATGGAGCCCGGCGTCTACCTGCCCGGCGTGGGCGGCGTGCGCCTGGAGGACTACGGCGTGGTCACCGAGAACGGCTATGAGCCCTTCACCAAGACCCCGCACGACCTGCACGTTATCGACTGCTAGTTTACTTCAGTAGATAGTTTGGGGCGGGGCGTCCGGATTGATTCGGACGCCCCGCGTTCTCTTTTTATGCGCTCGCCGCAGGCGCCGTCTGCAAGTGTATAATTTCTGTCGTATGTAATTTGGACGCTTGTGCGTTCTGCCCATAACAAGAAAGGTCGCTATGCCTACCATTTCCACCGCCGACTTCAAGAACGGCCTCGGTCTCCGCATCAAGGACAAGGTCTACACCATCGTCGAGTTCCAGCATGTCAAGCCGGGCAAGGGCGGCGCGTTTGTGCGCTACAAGACCCGCGACATCAAGAGCGGCCGCGTCGTCGAGAACACCTGCAACGCCGGCACCAAGTTCGAGAGCGTCATGCTCACCACCCGTGAGTTCCAGTACCTCTACAACGATGGCACCGACTACATCTTCATGGACAACGAGTCCTATGAGCAGGTTCCCGTTCCCGAGGATATGGTGGGCGAGAACTCCAAGTGGCTGCGCGAGAACGACATCTGCCAGCTGCTCTTCGCCGACGATGAGCTCATGGGCGTGACCCCGCCGATGTTCATCGAGACCACCATCGTCCAGACCGACCCGGGCTTTAAGGGCGACACCGTCCAGGGTTCCACCAAGCCGGCCACGATCGACACCGGCGCTGTCATCCAGGTCCCCATGTACCTCAACGAGGGCGAGGTCATCAAGGTTGACACCCGCGACGGCAAGTTCGTCTCCCGCGTCTAGCAACCAACTCTTCTAGGAGGACTCATGCCCCAGGAAATCAAGATTGACGGCATCGGGATTTCGCCCGATGTTCTGACCGCCATCGTCTCGCGCGCCGTGTCCGATGTCGAGGGCATCGCCTCCGTTGGCGTCAAGGACCTTGCCACCAACCTTGTCTCCATGATGCTCTCGTCCAAGGCCCCGGCTTCTGAGCCGGCGGTCGAGGCCGAGGTCGTCGGCGACAAGCTCGCACTCACCGTGCGCGTCGTGGTGTTCTTTGGCTATCCGTTCAAGAAACTCGCCGAGGCCGTTCGCGCTGCCGTGGTCGCCGCCATCGATGCCCAGGTTGGCGTTGAGGTCGAGCGCGTTGACGTTTGCATCGACGGCCTCGTTTTCCCCAAGGAGTAACCTTTGAGCCTTAAGGTTTATCGCGGGCGTACGCTTGCCCGCAGTCAGGCGCTGCAGCTGCTGTTCCAGGCCGAGGCCACGGACAGCCCGCTCGAGCGCGTCCTCGAGGGTGATTTCCTGATCTCGAAGGGTCCCCTCGATCCCTATGCTCTGGAGCTGTGCCGAGGTGCCTACGAGCATATCGACCGCATCGACTGTGCTCTGCGCTCCGTTGCCAAGAACTGGGATCTTATGCGCATGCCCGGCGCCGACCGCAACCTGCTGCGTATCGCCGTTTACGAGATGCGTTTCCTCACCGACGAGGAGGTCTCGGACGCCATCGTGATCAACGAGGCCGTTGAGCTTGCCAAGGCCTATGGCACCGACCAGTCCGCGTCGTTCGTCAACGGCGTGCTGGGTAAGATCGCTCGCAGCGAGGAGCTGCCGGGCGAGGACCTATACCAGGAGCTGCTGGCCGAGGATCGCGCTCGCGAGGAGGTACAGGCTGCCGAGGCTGCCGCAAAGGTTGCGGTTGCTCAGGCCGAGGCCGGCGTTCTCGACGAGGACGCTGAGGTCGCCGAGGCCGAGACCGGTACCGTCGAGGAGTAGCCATGCCAGAGGGTTCCGTCCGCAACTTCGACGAGATTTCGGACCGCTTGGACCAGATCATAGCTACCGTTCGCTCTAAGGATACGTCCTTGGAGCGTTCGCTCGATCTGTTTGACGAGGCGATTGAGCTGGGCTCCCGTGCGGTCGACATGGTCGACAAGTTTGAGCTGACGCCGCGTGAGGCCGACAAGCTCGAACAGGAATACGATGAGGATGCGGCAAACGAATCCCAGGATAGCTAGGCCGCATCTCCGGATACGAATGGTTGATGGCATTCATGAAACGCGTGCGTCTTGATGACGAACTGATTTCACAGGGCATCTGCGCCGATCGCGCGGATGCCCTTCGCACTCTTATGGCCGGCTTGGTCTCGAGTGGCGGTGAGCGCTTGAGTTCGCCGGGCCTTAAGGTGATCCCGGGGCTGCCGCTGCATGTGAAGGGGCGCATTCCCTATGTTGGCCGCGGCGGTCTTAAGCTCGAAGGCGCGCTTGATGCGTTTGGCATCAATCCGACGGGCCTTGCCTGTCTGGATGTGGGCTGCTCTACCGGCGGCTTTACCGATTGTCTGCTCAAGCGCGGAGCTGCGACTGTTGTCTCTGTGGACGTGGGTCGCGCCCAGTTCGATTGGTCGTTGCGTCAGGACGATCGCGTGACGCTGCATGAGCGCACAAACGTGACGCAGCTGCCTGAGCTTGGCTATGCCGGCGCCATCGACCTGGCTGTGTGTGATGTCTCTTTTACCAGCATCGCGAACATTATCGATGCGGTACTGGCGTGCCTGGCGCCTACGGGTGCATTCTGCACGCTCGTAAAGCCGCAGTTTGAAGCTCCGGCGGCGCTGGTGGGCGAGGGCGGCATTGTGACCGATCCCGCCGTGCGCCGCGATACGCTCGTGGCGGCGGTTGAGCTCTTTGCTGCCAAGGGCCTGTTCCCGGTCGATGTGTGCGTGTCGCCCATTCATGGTGCCAAGGGCAACGTTGAGTTTTTCCTGTACGGCACGAGATTTGAATCTGGCGACCGCTCGCAAGACGTGCTGCAATCCCAGGTATCGGTTTTGAGCGAGAAAGCTGCAACGCTATGAAGGTCTTTCTGGTTCCCAATTACTACAAGCAAGAGGCGGTCGAGAGCGGCCTGATGCTCGAGCTTTGGCTGACGCGCCAGGGCTATGAGGTCGCATGGGCTGCCGACCAGCGATCGAAGATTCAGAGCACGCCTGATATTGACGGCTCCGATCTGGTCATTACGCTCGGCGGTGACGGTACGTTGCTGCGCGCTGCCCGCATCCTCAACCATCGCGAGATTCCTATCCTCGGTCTTTCCTATGGTCACCTGGGCTTTTTGACGGCCGCGAGTCCCGAGGAGCGCGACATTTTGCAGGTTGTGAGCGACGCCCTGTCCGGCGAGCTGCATGTGAGCCGTCGCGCTACCATCGCCGCGGATATCGTGTCCGTGCGTGACGATGGCACGAAGGATGTCGTGCGCACGTTCGCCCTCAATGACATGGCGCTCACGCGCGGCCCTCTGTCCGATATGGTCGAGTTTGACATCACGGTGTCCGGCCACCATATCGATCGCCTGCGTGGCGACGGCGTGGTCGTGTCCACGGCGACTGGTTCTACGGGTTACGCGCTCAGTGCCGGTGGCCCCATCGTGAGCCCCGACTATACGGGCATGGTCTGCGTACCCATTGCGCCGCACACCATTCAGGCCCGTGCCTTCTTGACTTCGCCGAGTGATGTCGTCGAAATCTTTATGTCTGATGATCGTCCGAGCGTTCCAGCGATTGCTATCGATGGACAGTTTATTACCTGCGATGGCACCGTTGAGAGCTTGGCGGTGCGCCGCGGGCCCGGAGATGTGTTGCTGCTGGATTACGGCCCCGAGAGCTTCTATAACTCGGTGAGCCGCGTATTCTACGGAGTCCGTCATGATCGATGAGCTGCAGGTTTCTAACATTGCGCTCATTCGCGAGGCGACGCTGCTGCCGAGTGCCGGCCTGACTGTCCTGACCGGCGAGACCGGTGCCGGCAAGACCGCGCTGCTCTCGGCCCTCAAGCTTATTTTGGGTGAGCGCGCGGATTCGTCTACGGTGCGCGAGGGCGAGGCGCTGGCGAGCGTCGAGGCGCGCCTGTTTGACGGCCCGCACGACACGGAGGGCTTCACCGTGCAGCGCAGTCTTTCTGCCGAGGGCCGCAGCCGCGTGAAGATTGACGGCCGCATCGCCAGTGTGCGCGAGCTTTCGGAGCGCGTTGGCGTGATGATGGATCTGTGCGGCCAACACGAGCACCAGCGCTTGCTCGATCCGGCGCATCATGTTGCGATGGTCGATGCCTGGGCAGGGCGCCCTGCACTCGAGGCGCTCGAGCACTATCGCGCCTGCTTTAAGGCTTCGCGAGCTGCCGCTAAGGAGGTTCGACGTGTCGAAGAGACCTCGCGTGCGCAGGGGAGCCGCGTCGAGGAAGCGCGCTTTGCGCTCGAGCGCATCGGCGAGGTCGACCCCAAACCGGGCGAGTATGAGGAACTCGAGGAACTGCTGCCGCGCTCCGAACATGCCGAGGTGCTGGTTGCCACAGCTAATGATGCCCATGCATCGCTTGCCTCTGAAGGGGGAGCGCTCGATGCCGTGAACAGCGCCGTGGCAGAACTTTCCCGTATGGCTTCCGTCGATCGCAAACTTGGCGACATTGCCGATTTGCTTTCGGATGCCTGTATCTCCCTTGAGGATTGCGCGAACGAACTTCGTGCCTATCGCGATGGCGTCGCCTTCGATCCGCGCGAGCTCGCTCGCATGCGTGAGCGGTATTCCGACCTCAAGGGCCTGCTGCGTCAGTGGGGTCCTACCATGGACGATGTTTTTGCCATGCGCGATCGCTCGCAAGAGCTGCTGTCCCTGGTCGATGATGGCGATGAACAGATCAGAAAGGCGCGTGAGGCACTCGGGAGCGCCGAGCACGAGTTGTTTGCCGCTGCCAAGGCACTTAAGCGCGCTCGCAATGTGGCGGCCCCGCGCTTCTGCCACGAGGTTTGCCGCCAGATGGCTCGCCTGGAGATGGGCGGCGCCGAGCTCGTCTGGGAGTCGCGTGATCTTCCCCGTGCTGAGTGGACGCCCGTTGGTCCTTCGAGCTACGAGCTGCTATACCGCAGCGGTGCCGGTTTGACTCCACGTCCCCTGCGCCGCATTGCGTCGGGCGGCGAGCTCAGCCGCGTCATGTTGGCAAGTAAGGTTGTCCTCGGTAACGCGGACGGTGTCGATACGCTGGTGTTTGACGAGGTCGATGCTGGTGTCGGCGGCTCCACGGCCCGCGCTCTTGCTGGTGTGCTGGCCGATCTTGCCGCCACGCATCAGGTCATCGTCGTAACACACCTGGCGCAGGTTGCGGTTATGGCCGACAAGCACTACGTGGTCAGTAAAGAGCCCGGCGACGTTCCCCAGACGCATCTGGATGAGGTGGCTGGGGATGCTCGCACTGCCGAGATTGCCCGCATGCTGAGCGGCGATCAATCGGAGGCAAGCCTGGCGCACGCCAAGCAGATGCTTGCGGAGGCGCGTGCCTAGGCCGAGCCGCCACACGCATGTCCAACCCGGCCGCCACGAAACGGGTCCATCTACTACGTTTGGTAGGGCATCGGCAACCACGCCAAGAATTGCAAAAAGAAAACCGACGCTCCTATAAGTTGTCAAGAGGCAGTTTGCGGGAGCGTTCTCTCCAATTCGCACAGGAGCTCGTAATACCTCCTCTCCAGTTTCGTCGACCGCCGTTTCCCCCGTTCCAAGTGCCCGA
>NZ_JBBNLO010000071.1:0-591 GCF_040092405.1 Collinsella sp. CLA-ER-H2 | reverse complement strand
ACTGGAGGTTCGCATGTACAGCAGGGAGAAGGTCGAGCTCTTCCTCCTGGCGACGGAGGACGGCATGGGGCCGACCGCCGCCGCGAAGTTCGCGGGGGTCTCGGTGGGCGCGGCCAAGAAGTGGGCGACGGGGCACCTCCCGCACAGCTACACCGGGGCGCGCTGTAGAATCGGGGCGAGGAAACCGCCACGGAAGGAGGCCAGCTTGGGCCCCGACAAGTCGATCTACGCCCCGCCGGCGACCGGCCCGCTCGCCGGGCTCAACGAGGACCAGATAGAGAACCTGCTGCTCAGGGCGGTGTTGGCCGACCTAAAAGCGGAAGGGTGGGACCCGGCTTCGATCTCGAACAGGAGCAAGTGCGAGCTCGGCGAGAGATTGAGGCGGGCGACCGCCCTGCCCCTCCGCTCGATCACAGGTTTCTTGAGGATATCGAAGAGCTCCTATGAGTACTGGAGGCCCCGCGTCGCCGCGCCGCGCGACCGCGACGCCGACATACGCGACCGCGTGGTGCGCATCTTCCGCGAGGGCTCGGGGTGCTGGGGGTACCGCACCGTCTGGGCGCGCCTGCGCCGCGAGGGCGTCCGGGCCAG
>NZ_JBBNLO010000070.1:0-631 GCF_040092405.1 Collinsella sp. CLA-ER-H2 | reverse complement strand
CAAGCTTCCTGCGGTACTCCATCGGGCTCAGCCACCCGAGGGACTTCTTGATCCGCTCCTCACGATAGTACACGAGGTAGGCCTCGAGCCTTCCCATGAACTCCTCGGCCGCCACGCCCTCCCAGTCCCTGTAGCGGAAGAACTCGTTCTTGAGGCGCCCGAAGAAGCCCTCGCAGGCCGAGTTGTCCGGGCTGCAGCCCTTCGCGGACATGCTCCTGACCAGGCCGTTCTCCTCGCAGATCCCGATCCACTCCGGCCAGCGGTAGTGGCCGCCCCGGTCCGAGTGGATCGTCGTGCGCACCCCCGCCGGCCTCGCCGCGCAGGCCTTGAGCAGGCTCGAGTTCGCGAGGCGCTTGTCGGGGTGCAGCCCGATCGACCAGGCGACGGGCATCCCGTCGAAGCAGTCGACGATCGGGCTCAGGTAGACCTTCTCGCCGCCCGGGAGCCTGAACTCGGTGATGTCGGTGAGCCACAGCCGGTTGGGCTCGTCGGCGCGGAACCTCCTGTTCACGAGGTTCTCCGGCGCCTTGGAGACCTCGCCGGCGTAGGAGCTGTAGCCCCGGGCGCGCCTCTTGTTGTAGACGACCTCGAGGCCCTCCTCGCGCATCACGCGGGCCACGCGCTTCTCGCT